>JBGSVC010000317.1:0-3768 GCA_041753175.1 Planctomycetaceae bacterium | reverse complement strand
GAAGGGGCATTTCGTTATCTGGGACCTTATGCAACCCAGATCAATGGCCAGGTCAGTTTGGCTGGATATGGAATGTTTTTGGGGATTTTGATGGCGCTGCGAAGCTGGAATCTGATCATCACCCCGACGCGCTCGACACGGTTTTCAATCGCGGCGATGTTCAACTCGATGCTGGCAGTCGTGTGCGGATTGGTACTCGTTTCTGGAGTTCCGTGGATGTGGTGCCTGTTGTGGGGAGCACTCGTCACAGCGACGTTACAAATTGTCTCCCCGATGATGGCGTCTAAAGGCCCCTCAGAACATCGTTATTGGAGACATGCATGAATCACATCAATCACATGAATCACATCGAAACGATCATAGAGGGAACTCAGAATATCAGTCTTTTCTTCATTGTGGGCATTAGTCTTCTCGTGTTGATATCCGTCTTGTCCAAGAGGGCCCGTTGGGTCGCGCTGCCGCTGCTTGTCTGCACGTTGCTGATGACGACAATCGTGGTTTTTTATCATTCATTTCAAGTAGCGACTCTCGTGAGAACGCCGGCTGTTCTGACAGCTTCGAGCAATTTTCTGGGTACTTCGGTCATAGATGACCCTCAGAGTATGGAGGTCGAAATTGGAATCAACGATATCGGCGACGAACATGAAAATCAGACATCGTCCCTGCCTGAATCTGAAAAGCCTCTATGGTTGACCAGTTTCGAACAGAAGAAAACCTCAGACCTTTTTGTTGTGGCTAGGAGTGGATTGTATGCCACTGAAAAAGAAGCTGAGGCTGACGCCCTGACGAAGGTGCAGTCCCAATACCAAAAGCTGCTCGCGCAAACCTACTCAGATTTTCCTGTCCAGATGTTTTCAGACGCATCCGGAATTATTCCTGAAGTCATCGCCAAACATGGGGGTATCCAAACCTATTATGATTCACATGAACGCGATCTGGGAAATGGAATTGTGGCGAGGATGCATCAATCAACAATCGCGTTTCCGAAAACAGACGAGATAATTCGAGAAATCAGACAACGATTTCAAGATCTCTCGGCGATGCATCGCGCGATTACCCTGGCAGGTGGGCTGGGGATCGGTATGATGGGGCTGTTCATCCTGGGAACGATCCTTAGTTTTTGGGATCGCACAGTGATCACAACGCATCCAACGGAAATACAGACGGGATGATGGGTTCTATCTCCGACGAGGATTTGATCTCTCGAATTCGACGCCGAGATGAGGCGGCGTGGTCGACGTTTGTGGCCACGTATGAGGGTCGCATACGTGGTTATCTGGTTAAGCGTCTGGCTGATAAATCTCAAGGCGACGATCTTGTTCAGGAAACTTTCCTGGGCTTTTTGACCTCCTTGCCCAATTACGATGCACGCACGCCGATCGACTCTTTCCTGTTTTCGATCGCCGCTCACAAACTGACAGATCACCTGCGTAAAAGCGGTCGCAGACCTTCTTTCAATCTGGGCTCAATGGAGTCAAGTCATGGCTCGCCTTTCTTTGGTACACTGGCAGGGACATCGCGAAAGGCCAGCAGTATGGCCCGATCACGAGAGCAGCGAGATCTCGACGCCAAAAAAATTTCAGAGGCGTTACAACAATTAATCTCACAGTGGATTTCAAAACAAGATTATACGCGGCTCAAATGCATCGAGTTACTCTTTGTACGTGGCTGGAAAAACAATCGCGTGGCAGTGCAGCTTTCACTCACTGAACAGGACGTCGCCAACCACAAAAGCTATGTCATGCGACAGCTCCAGCAATTCATCTCTGATTAGCTGACCGTTGAAAATCGACTTCGTGCGGCTTTCACAGTTCTCACAACGCCCGTAACCTGGCATTGTGGATGATTCCAACTCTGGAATGATGCAGCCTATTGAGAAAATCAGAGGGCAGTTAAATAAATAGCGTTACTTGTAGTCCAGACTGTCTGGTCGAGGGAGGTCTTTGAGAGCCGAGATGCCAAAGACCTGAAGAAAACGTGAGGTTGTCACGTATCGATCTTGATCATCTTCTGCTTTGGTGATCGCGACAAGATCACGGGCAGTGAGTTGGCGCAGGCAGGATGCGAGACTCTCATTTTCCAACGTCTTGAGTTGTTCAAGCTTTACTGGCTGCTGATAGGCGATATAAGCCAGCACTTCAATGACATCCTGAGAAAGCTTAACTTCTTTTGGAGCCAGTCCGAAGACTCGATGACGGATCGGCTCGTATTCATAAATGAGTTTCAGATGATATCCGCCCTCCTGAAGATCGATCCGGTAAGGCCGCTGTTGAAGCTCATAAAGCTCATTGAGTTCGCAGATCGCCGCTTCAATGACTTCCGGTTTACCTTCCTGATTTAGAAACGTAGAAAGTCGCTTGAGCGTCAGACCTTCTCCCCCCACAAACAAATAGGCTTCAACGATTTGTGGCAAACTCAATTGAGGCTGGTCGATAGATTCTTGAGGGTGGCGGGCCTGTATTAATGCCTCTTTGCTTGCCACAACACGACGGACAGGAGCGTTTTCTGTTGGTTGCTGCTCTAAGGCATGAGCCTCGTTGGGGAAGGCTTCCAGGTGCTTGAGTTCTGGAAAATCATGTTCGGCGTTCTCCGAAATCTCGAGAGCACGCTGGTAGGCTTGTTCGATTTCGTCAAGAGAAAAAGCATCGTCGTCACGGATGTGATCTGCGTCGATGTCTGGCGGAAATTGATGATCTTCAGAACTTTGCATATCAATGACGGTCTCGATCGAATCTCTGTTTCTTCTGCAAAAATTGTCACCTCTTCACTGTAACAATCAATCACCATTTTGAGCCAGAGAGGTTTTTCGGGAGGTACGTCTGAAAGCTCAAATTTAGTTACTCAAAAAGATTTCGCCCAAGAGCTTTCCTGGTAAACCCAGACTGACGACAAACACGTGACCTAAATAGTCAGAGGCTGATTCTTTCTCAAAACCGATCTTTTTTGAGACGAACGTCAACGTCTGCGACGCCTTGATACAGACCAATCCCGGTTGACCAGAATCGGCATCCAGTCCTGAGGGAACATCGATGGCAACGACGGGCTTCCCGGTCGTATTGATCAGCGAGATGGCCGATGCATACGGCTCGCGCACCTCGCCGGTCGCTCCTGTCCCGAGCATTGCATCGACGATGACATCTGCTGAATTCCATTCTCTACTGGCTACAACAAGAGATTCCTGCTGTTGATGACTCCTTATTAAAAATCCTGCTTGAGAAATGATCTGATAATTGGCTGCTGCATCCGGAGTGAGATCTTGAGACTTGGCCAGTAATTCGACAATCACTTCATATCCTCGAGACTCCAGATGACGGGCCATGGCCAACCCATCACCGCCGTTATTGCCCTTGCCGCAGACAAACACCACGCGTCCGGGCGGGTACAAATCGGTGAAAATATCGGCAGCCCCTCGCGCTGCATTTTCCATCAAGACCAAAGACGAAAACCCATATTTTTCAATCGCAATTTCATCCACACGTCTTGATTGCAAGATGGTCAGCGAAGGAAGAATTGATTCAGACATGCGCCCTCTTTCAACAAAGGTGACAGGAGCGGATATTTCAAAAAAGCAGTTCTCTATTTTAACAGGTCATTCAAAGGATCGATAATTTGCGATTGTGGCAAAAAGCTAATGTGAGGATCGACGTAGAAACGCCAGTGAACAAGCGTCGCTAAGTCTTAATTCCTGGCCAGTGAAACCAGTCGGTTGAAATTGACGACATCCATGTCTTCGCCATCGCGGATTTCCTTTTTGGTTTCCAGATACAT
>JBGSVC010000316.1:0-3415 GCA_041753175.1 Planctomycetaceae bacterium | reverse complement strand
CCATATTGGCTTTCTTGTTCCCATTGCTTGACGACATTTTGCAGCATACTGGACATGCCGAGCATGGTGATCGGGTAGCGGTTTTCTTCCATGGCCCGATTGCTGTTGGTGGCTAAGGAAATTGTCCCGACGATGGACTTGATGCCCGATGATTCATGCGCGAGCATCTCGTTATTATTTCGACCGTCCACATAGAGAATTTCACGGCCGTTGTTGGGAAGGGTGTAGTTGAGATAGATGCTCAGCGGTTGCTTGCGCAGTCGCAGTTTCATTTGCTGAGTGATCAGTGTGTTGTCGATGAGTTCTTTCTTCGTAAACGTCGCCTGATAGTCTTTCACGTCACTGAGTAGTTCCAGAGACTTGCGAGCGTATTTGAGAGGATCGGCCAGCGGATGATTCGGCGGAACAGGATTGGACGTGGTCGGCGACTGAGCTGCCAAAGGGGCCGCGGATGCAACCAGAAAGGCTGCGAAGAGAAAATACTTCATGAATGATCTCGCAAAAAACTCGAAAGGCGAGGCGTTGAAACGAGACTTATCGAATCAAGGACTCTTAACCATGGGCACTGTAGGGTTTCGTGCTTTTTTTGGCAATCCAAATCTTATCTCAGGGGAAGAGAGGCTGGCGATACTCGATTGCCCATTGTTGAGATGGTTGCATAAAAAAAGGGACGACTAAAGTCGTCCCTTTTCACCAGTAACATTTCGATTTGATTATGGGCTGGCATTCATGTTGTCGATTTGGTCTTCGAGTTCATCAATTTCGTTACTTAGATTATTGTGTATTACAACTGGCACCGCGATGGCGGTGGCGACAATTGCAGTGATGATGAAGGGATTAGCCAAAAACGAGCCCATCCCACCAAAAAATTGGCCACGCGTAACGGATGGATCAGAAACTATCAGAGCCTGCTTGCCTGCGTTGGGTGGGGCAATCCGGTTAGGCCAAACGTGATACATCCCCTGGCTTTGTTCGGTGGCAACCAGATAGATCCCACCTTTGAGATTGTTGACAGAAAATTCACCTGTCGGGCTGGTTGTTGTTTCTGCAACCAGCTTATTGTCTTGGACGAACACGACTTTAGTACCAGCCAGAATCTCACCTTGAGCATTCACCACTTTACCGGTGAATGCACCTGCATCGTTGAGTGAAACATGGTTGACAGCAACACTGGATGCAGGTGTTGCATCAGCAGCCCGCAATGGGGTTTGTGGAATCAGCATGCCAGCACAGGCCAGAGCCAATGCTGTATTTTTAACGAGTTTTATGCTCTTCATAGTCAAATCCTTTTTATATGCTTGGATATCACAAGACGTGAATAGATCTGATACCGTACAAACGACTTTTAAGTTTATTATCGGCAACAAAGTGGGTGTTGCGTTGCAACAAGAACGCATAAATATGAAAAAACATGATTTTCGAAGTTTACATTTAAGGGCTTGCTTGAGCCTGATCAATTTGATCCTGGAGATCATTGACATCTTGCTGGGCTTCAACTCCAATCGCGACGCCCGTAATCCCGACTGCCAAGCCTGCTAGACCTAGGAATCCACCCATTCCGCCAAATCCTGCTCCACCTCCACCGCCGCTATTACCAAACAGGCCAAATGGACCAGCTCCACGCATGGTGGAATGATCTGAAACGATTAATGCCTGCTTGCCTGCGGCAGGGGGAGCAACTTTGTTTGGCCAAATATGGTAGAGGTTTTGGCTTTGTTCGGTTGAGACCAGATACACGCCTGCCTTTAGATTCTGGAATGTGAATTGGCCGGCTTCGATGGTTGTCGTTTCAGCAATGACCTGATTATCTTGCGAGATGACGACTTTCGTCTCTGACAGTGCCTCGCCTTGCGAATTGATGACTTTTCCAGTAAACGAGCCGCTTTGAGACAGAGCGACATGATTGATGGCGGTATTTGTCGAAGGAGTTGTTGGGGCTGCGTTGAGCCGCGTCTGGGGAACCAACATTCCAACGCAGGCTAGAGCCAATGTGGCATTTTTTGCGAGTTTCATACCCTTCATGAGACAAATCCTTGTTGTTGTCAACCATTCCGATTGGATGTAACGTGAGGCGAGGCAATTCCGTGCCAGGCTTGAGTGTTATATCGGCATGTGTCTAATGAAGAGTCTTGTCGGGAGATTACGATCCTCATCTATATTGGTAGAAAAGCTTGGTTGAGAATCAATTATAATGACCGTAAAGCCGGCATAAAAAGACGCGATTACCTAATCGAATTGACGTGACGACGCAAGGCCTCGCCAGAGTCGCCAAACTGCGCAGGCAGACTATTTTGCAACGGTTGAGGTACATCATGTTTTTGGATTGTTGCCAAATAATCACACAGAATCGATTGAGCCTGGGGAGGCCCGTGAATCATGAAATGAACCCACGCCCAGGCATCACGGTATTCGTTGCCCCCCATCTTTGAAAGCGTGTTTTGGTTAGCCAGAGAATGAAGATCTGGCCTCCAGAGAAGTCCTGGTGTCATTTTAATCTGGCGCAAGTGGGGATGGCGGGCATAGCGGTCGGCCGTCGGGACTTCAAAATATTCAGCGAGTCCTTCATCGAGCCACAAAGGGACAAATGCCAGGACCTGATGCAAGAATGCATGTGTCATTTCATTCCTTAGCTCAACTGACAACGATGAGCTTTGAAACGCGTAGAGCCGCAACATATCTGTCCCTTGAACAAAACAGGCGGGTCGATTGACTGCTTCAGGAACACGCTGGGCCAGATAACTGCGATAAGACCATTTGGATTGAAACAGATAGACCGTGATCGGGAGCGCGTTGTCGACGGGCTGGAGTTTGAGAGTGGTATAAATCTCGTCTCGCAACGTGGAGAGATTGTTGAGTTCTGCCGTCAGCCCGCGCACATCAAATTCTGAAAGGACGCTAATATCACCAGTCACGTGTGTGAATCTGAAATTGGCCCCCTGCGTCGTCGACAAGCTGATCATGAGCATCGTCGTCCATGCCATCATCAGGATCACAAACCGATTTGACATGTCTTATTAATTCCCTGAAGTCTGTTGATGGGAAGTCAGTCACCGATCCCAAATTTAACGCTGGAAGATTTCCTTCAATTTCGTACGACTCGGCTCATACAGAGTTCTTCATGAAGAATCGACTCTCTACCAAGCAGGGGGATCGCGGTTGACCAAGTTTATGCCTAAAGCCAATGCTGGCGTTATAAAACATACTCGCTGAATCAAAAAGAGCATTTCTTTAAGGCCCGAGGCGAGTGGTGGAGATCAAAAATGATATTGTCGCGGGCGATGTCATTCGAATATCATCTACTGCGTCAATCAGAAATGTCGCGAGACCAGATGATTCTCGCAAATTTTCGGCAGTCCACGGAGGGAAGTGTCATGTCAAAAATCTTAGGGCCGGCATTTACGTTTTTACTGGCAAT
>JBGSVC010000315.1:0-15698 GCA_041753175.1 Planctomycetaceae bacterium | reverse complement strand
ACCATGGATGTTCAGGATCGAACCTTGATTAAACCTACGATACGCTTTGCGCCGGATGGCGGAACGCCGATTACGTTGTCGGCCGATCGGGCCAACCTCAGCTTTGATTTGTCGGCCAATGTCGTTCATCTCCATCTGGATGGAGGATATCTAGAAAACCCCGGGAAACAAAAAGGGTGGATTGACGATCAAACTTTTTCCATTCCGCTCCCCAAAACCCTGGCACCTTCTAAAGCGCAGAATCTTCCTGTCTCCATGATTCAGCAGGAGATCGAGAAACTCTCGTCTAAAGAGGCCTTCAATCAGCGTTTTGCGCTGCTGGAAGCATCGAGTTGTCTGATGCTGGGTGAATTTGACCGATTTCAAGAGGCCGATTTTTTGAAGCTGTATTATGAAAACAAAGATTGCCACGAACGCCTTAATAAAATGTACACCGAAATACATGCCCGGTATGCGCTGGCTGGCAGTTGCTTTTGTTTTGTGCTCATCGGAAGTCCGTTTTCTATCTTACAGGGAAAAAAGCAGTTCCTGACCAGCTTTATTCTCTGCTTTGTCCCGATCATTCTGGTGTACTATCCCATCATCATGCTTCTGATGAATCAATCGAAAAGCGGTGCCCTCGACCCTCGATGGGGGATGTGGATAGCCAACATCATCATGCTGTGTGCTGGTGCGTATCTGATTCGTAAAGTTCTCAAGCATTAACGATCCAATGCCAATCGTGTCGTGTTGTTTTTGCTTTGCTGTCATACTCTGAACAATGAAAAGTCTTTCTGTGAACCAACTCTCGACTGCCATCGCCTCCTGGAACGGTCAGATCATGCCATTGGACGAAGTGCAGGTCCCGGCTCTGGATCGGGGCTTTCTGTTTGGCGATGCCGTCTATGAAGTTGTCCGTGTGATGAATAATCAACCCGTTTACTGGACTGAACATGCCCGTCGATTTGAAGCAGGACTTGAGGCTATTCGCATGCCTTCGATGCTGCCGAGCGTTCAGAATCAGATGAATGCACTTTTGGCGCAGACGCGATGCCCTCACGGAATTTTGTATCTGCATGTCACGCGTGGACTGGGCCCTCGCAAACATGCGTTTTTGCCCTCAATGTCAGCCCCCAATGTGCTGATCTTTGTTCAACCGATCGATAACTCCGAGATCCGACGCAGGCAACATGCGGGAACTACGGTTGCACTTCTGCCAGATCTGCGCTGGAAACGTCCTGATATCAAGTCGCCAAACCTGCTGCCCAATTGCCTGGCAGTTCAGGAAGCGATCGAACAGCAGGCTACGGAGGCGTTGCTCGTTAACGAGAAAAGCGAAGTGACCGAAGGAGCCTGCTCGAATGTGTTTCTTGTCTGCGAGGGGCAATTGATCACGCCTCCATTGGAACAGCGTATTCTTGCCGGCGTCACGCGCGATGTCGTCCTCAAACTGGCACGCCGCATGCGATTGCCCGTCATTGAACGCACTGTGACCTGTGATGAACTTCTGGCAGCCGATGAGGTCTTTCTGACGAGTACCTCGATTGATGTGATGCCGGTCGTTCGTATTAATCAATCGCTGGTGGGGTCTGGTCAACCCGGCTTGCTGACACAACGCTTGGCGGCTGCGCTGCAGGACGATTTGAGGGCCCAGACATCTGTCAATCGGGCTGCCTGAGGATCGATGTTGCTGGTTATTCAAACCCGCTGAAGACGCGCCCATCGTCGTATTTCATGGCGACTTCATGAACGCCAGAGTCGGAGATATCCAGAACTGACGGCACTGTTTCACCCGTGGAATGCGATTTCCACCATGTTTCCGACATCGTGCGGGTCCAGGTGGCTCTGATGGAGAGTGCCTCCAGTCGCTCGCGCAACTGCAATGCGCTTTGGGGGCGAGAAGCGATCGATTTTTGCAGGCACGCCATCACCAGATCCTGCAACTCTTGATTGACCTCGCGGCCCAGACGGGTGGAGGGTGATTCAGGTTCTTCACGCACGTGCTTCATGCAGATTTCGATCGCATTGGCGCCGGGAAAAACATGTGTCCCTGTCAGCAGGTAGTAGGCAACTGCACCCAGAGAATAGACATCGCTGGCGGCACACACGGCCTCGGGATTATTGACGGCTTCGGGAGACATAAACAAAGGCGTGCCGGTCATGGCGTTTAACGATGTCATGGAGGTCTGTTTTTGGTGGTCGATGATCTTGACGAGTCCGAAATCCAGCACCTTGACAAAATCGGTCACACCGCCTCGCTGTGTGAGCATGATATTCTGCGGCTTGATGTCGCGGTGGACGATGCCCGAGAGATGAGCTTCTGCTAACGAACCGGCGATTTGCAGCAGAAAATGATGCACTCGACGTTCGTTGATCGGACCATACTGGTTGACGAGTTCATCGAGCGTCAGGCCTTCCAGAAATTCCATGGCATAGTAAAACACTCCATCTGAGGTTCGGCCGAAATCATAAACCGCGATCGTATTGGGATGTGTCAACTGACTGGTCATTTTTACTTCGCGTTCGAATCGTCGCACACTTTCTGGCGTGGAGATGGACGGATTGAGCAATTTGACGGCTGTCGGTCGTTGCAAAAACGCATGCTGCGCCTGGTAGACCGTCCCCATGCCCCCTTCACCGATTTTCTTTCCCAGTGTGTATTGCCCTAAACGACGTGCCTTACTGGCGACTTGCTGGTAGGCATCCCCCATGCGTTGAATGACGATTGTATACGCCAATAAGGCAATCGAAGTGATACAGAGCATTCCGAAGAGCACCCACGAAGCCCGACGCAGGATATAGAGTGGTTGAAATGCTTCTTCGACATCAACCTCGGTCGCGATGCCAAAGTTATAGCCGTCCAGCCAGGTCCAGGCACCAATGACCGGGACACCTCGATAATCACGGTATCCGGAAACATTGACTCCGCTGTTGCCCTGAATGGCATCAGCGGCCATTAGCGTCATCGGTTGATCTTTTCTGCGAATCAGGGTGGTTTCACCTTTGACCAGATTGACACCGGGATCGACGATAGAGACGTTGAGGATCGACTTCTGGTCGGTAGAGTCTGGCAGCAAACCGATTTGTCGCAAATGGTCATCGAAGCGACTTTCCGAGAGCAAGAGCCCCTGGCGGTCAAAGGCATATGTTTCACCGGTATCTCCAAATCGTGCGACTCGGAGGATTGTGGACAATGTCTCGGCAGGATTGACCCGAAGGACCAAGACCGCCGACTGATGCCCTGTGCGATCAATGACAGGGCCAGCCACGACCATCGATGGGACCGCAGGCATCACGCGCCCCTGTTCGTCTTTCAATCCTGGCTGCCACAAGTAGGGCAAGCTGACCAGCGTTGTGCCGGCCCACGAATCCTGAAAGTAGATTTCCTGAGGATCGGTGCTCAGCGTCCCGACGAGCCTGGGTTCGCTCGAAGAGAGAATGATGCGCTCGCCATCGAGGAGTTCGAAATCTCGATACCCTAATCCAGAAATCAGAGGATGCAGCAAGCTAAGAATGTCTTCTTGAACAAGGGCATTCTCCTGGGGTGTCTGGCTGCGTTTGAGTTGCTCAACAAGATCGATGAGTGCCCTGCTATTGGCTGTCACCGACAACACCTGTTTTTCGTTCGTCAGCCAGATGTCCAGGGCTTTGACGTCGGCATCCAGGATGGTTTGGAGTTGGCTATGTAACTGCCCGCGGATGGCGGACTCCACTGTCCACAATACGAAGTAACCTGCCATTCCCAGAACCAACGCCAACAACAACGGCCACGTCCAGATATGTCGTTGCACGTAGTGAAACGTCGACGACACCGATGAGGTGCCGCTGCTGGAAGTCGTTTTCCAAATTCGGAACGGATTGATCAACAACATATCGAGTTCATCGACTAATTTGCATCTGACTCATGAATGCAGGCGATCATTTCCCGTCGGCAAAAGCACTGCATTGCTTGAAGCAATTCCGGGTAGTTGTTCATAAACCGTCTCATCTCTGAGATCAAGTCAGTTTTGGGATCATTTCTTCTTTCTCGTTAATGACTGCATGAATTCGACAACGTCGACCAATTCCTGTTCGGTCATCAGCTTTTGAAGATCGGCAGGCATGAGCGAGACCTCCTGCTTCTGCTTAAACTCGATTTCATCCGTTGGAATCGTTTTCAAAAACCCTTCGGAGGTTTTCAACGTCATCCCTGCCTGGGTTTCATTCACCAGAATTCCGACTTCCTGCAGACCTTGTGTTGTCAACAGGCTATACGATTCATAACCATGACTGATCCCTGCAGACGGATAGAGGATCGATTCATACATGGCATCCCGACTCAGCTTGCTGCCAATTTCGGAAAGATCAGGCCCCACTTCTTTGCCAATCCCTTCCACGACATGGCACTTTCCGCAGGTGGCGGTTGTGTGAAACAACAGTCTCCCTGACGCCACATTGCCCCGGCGCGATGTCAGATCGTGAATCGATGGTAGAGGTTTTGCATTCTTGGAAGGGGGTTGTTGGTAGTATTTCTCAGCAATTTCTTTGATCTCAAAAATGTTGGCACTGTGTAATACGGGGGCAATCGTCGCTGCCAGTTCCTCGCCAATCACACCTTGCTCGACATCCTCACACAACGCTCGCCAGCCGGCTTCAAACTTTCCAATGGCGCGGATCGCTCCACGCTTCTGATCGCTGGTCCACTCGTCGGATTTCAAAATCTGCTGTGAAACGGGAATCATTCTGGGACTGCGAGCCACAGTCAACGCTTCGAGAAACCGCACACTCTGTGCCTCATCGGCCTGCTTGAGAAACGTGAGAATCTCGGCGGGCTTCAAGGTTTTCAAAACATACTCAGCGGCATCAACTCCCAACTGATCCTGACTGTGGCGCCCCATGATGGAGAAAACGTCGTCCATCATCGAAATGAGCCCGAATTGTTCAATCACGGTCAGTCGGGCACGATCATCATCGAGCGTCTCCACGCGGGACATCACCAATTGACGATACTCAGGGTGGTCTTCCAGTTTGAAATCCGACAGGCGTTTGACGGATTCAGTCAAAATCAGATTCCCCCGCTCCTGATCCCCGACGTGACTCTCAAAGGCCAGTTGGGCGAGTTCCTGTTCGTATCCGTTGAGGTCGACGAAATCGAGACTTCGAAAATAACGCGGCAATTCTCTAACGCTCGTGGCTGGATCACGGATGATCGAAAACAGATATTCGGGTGTCTTGGCCGCTCGCGATCGCCAAATCAGTTCTTTGAGCGAAGATGACATCTGGCTGTTCGATGTTGGTTTGTGTTGAGATTGTTTTTCGACATATGCTGGCAAAAACTCTTCCCATAATCCCTCTGCAGCGATCCCGAAGGCTTCAGTCAACCAGCGATCAAACGGGAGCATCATGCTTGCATAGGTCTCCAGGACACTGCAAGCCTGCTCATGTGATATCGACTTTGTCTGCACAAAATCACGCAGTGAAATGAGCAGTTCCCGCGCGACGGCAGCAGAGGTCATAACTTGAGCTGGTATCTCTTCGAGCAACATCACCTGATCTTCGATCATTGATCGTCTGTTGATTCGAATCGCGGTTGTCACCAGGTCCACGTTGCCGGTCTCGACCATCTCGTTGATCGCATGTCGTTTCCATGCCAACAAATCGGGACCGTCCTGGTTGTCGGTGGGCAGTTGTGATAGCGCCCACATCAACTGGCACTTCTCCAGCACGCTGGCATCCTTCATGGCATATTCCAGTGCCTGAGCGGAGGCTGTCCCGAATTTCATCAACGCCTTCCATCCCAGGAAGCGGGTAGCAGGGTTTGGATTTAATAACGCCTCGACGGCTCCGCGGGCATCGGCCAACTTTGGCTTTTGGGGAGCATACCGATGCCCTTTGGGCGCCAGACGGAAGAGACGTCCCATCTGGATATCGCGCATCCGGTGCCCTCCGACTCCCGGATCATACCAATCTGCAATGATGAGCGAGCCATCCGGTGCACTACAGACATCAACGGGACGAAACCATTGGTCACGCAGACCCTGCAAGATCACTTCCTGTGTCGCGGAGTAACCGGCTCCGTCGCGAGACGGACGATACAACCGCAACATATTGGGACCAGGATCGCAGTGGATCAGTTGATTTCGGTATTTCTCGGGTAACAGGTCACCGCTATACCACATGATCCCGCACGGCGATCCTGCACCAGTCAGCAAGAGATTGGGCACTACTCCCGGATCATTCTGGTGCCAATGTCGATCAGGGATCTCTTCTTCCAGATTGGTCCGATTGACACGCCATGGTTCTTTTGTTTTCTCGTCGTAAAAGCCATAGTTTCCAAACTCCATGACGAAGTTGATCCGCGTTCCGCGATTGCCGTCATCATCATTATCAGACTGCCAGATGTTCCCTGTCTGATCAACACACAACTCCCAGGGATTTCGGAAGTTCCATGCCACCGTCTCCAAATGACTTCCATCCAAATCACAGCGAAAAATCATCCCTTGCTGATAACTCCCCTGCCCCGACTTTGCTTCTCGTCCACTGCGATCAACAACGATCTGTCCGTCAGCATTTCTTACTTCAGTGCTCTCATTGCCAAAGTTGAAATACAGTTTTCCATCGGGAGCAAAAATAGCGGCATGAATACCATGATCATGCTGGGCGCCTGCAAATCCCGAAAACAACACCTCTTTGCGATCGGCTTTCAGATCGCCGTTGTCATCATAGAAAGCAAAAATATGGCCATTGGCAGAGACCAGCACGCGATTATCCAACACACAAATTCCATGCGGCGAATCGATATCAGTCCCTTGATAAAACACTGTCGACTGATCTGCTTTGCCATCGTGATCGGTATCCTCCAGGATCAAAATGCGATCCCCCTGTGAACGGGGCTCATTCTCCTTGTTGCGAAAATGTCGATAGTTGACAATCTCACAGACCCACACACGTCCGTAGGCATCCACGTCGATATCGGACGGGCTGAAAAGCATGGGCTCGCTGGCGAAGAGCGTCAGTTCCAGCGACTCGTCAAAAACATCGATGGCGTCAACAGCCGCAGCGGGATCATGGGGCGTTTCAGCATCCGCTTCAACCATCGTCGGGTCGTCCGGTTTTTCGGTTGCAATCGCTCCACTCCAGGCGAGCCCCAGCGAAAGACAGCCCATCATCCCACCAGACCAAATGACTCGTCGGGTGAAGGGTCCTGACGACTTGACAGCCCACTGATAACAAAACGATCCAACGCGCATCATGACAATCCCAATTTTTGGATGATTAATACGGAAGACAATTCGTCCCAGTGGATCAACCAGTATGAGATCACGAACACCAGAGAATTCCATAAAGATGCGGCATCAACACCTCTTTCATTTGATCGAGGGGATTGATGCCGCAAGAAATTCGACTGGTCATCGTTGCGCCTGATGATTATGGAAGTGGCAGTCGTCGACACGGGGCCACACTCAGGCGTTCGAAACGGTCGTTGTCTTACTGAACGGAGGCTTTTTTGCTCAGCTCTTTTTCGACAACATCAACGACATCGCTGGTTTGCGGTTTGACCCGAGCCCCGATGCGGGCGACGACGTCACCGTTTCGACCGATCACAAACTTCTCGAAGTTCCACTTGACTGGCCCTGGTTGAATTCCATTGCCGCTGTAGGACGTTAAATATTGGTAAAACGGTGCCGCTTCCGGACCGTTGACATCGATTTTTTCAAACATGTCGAACTTCACGCCATAAGTCTGGGTGCAAAATTCCTCAATCTCAGAGGCAGAACCGGGTTCCTGCTTGCCGAATTGATTGCAGGGGAATGCCAGAACTTCAAAGCCCTGATCCTTGTACTTGGCATACATTTCCTGCAGGCCTGCGTACTGGGGAGTATTGCCACATTTGCTCGCCACATTGACGATCATGAGCACCTTTCCCTGGTACTTCGACAAATCGACTTCTTCGCCGGAGAGTGATTTCACTTTGAAGTTCAAAGCTTCGGGGGTGCCGGCAATACTGCTTGAGGTCAATGTCATCAGAAAACCGAGTCCAAACAGGGAGGCAATCATCATTTTCATCGTACGAGTCTCCAAAAGGCGGGGAAAAAGGAGGGAACCAACGTTTCTGGTCACGATCAATGATTATTGCCACATGCGTTCTGAAATCAAATATGATTGATGTCTAATTGACATTCAAATCGATAAAGATCCTTTTTTTCAAGCTTTTCCAAATTCGTGTGTCGAATAGCCCAGATTTGGAAATATGTCTCAAAGTGTTGTCCTGGTAAGTGAAGAGTCTTCTGCCAATCCTTAAGTCGAAGATGAAGCAGTCACAATCGGCCAAGATCTATTTGGGTTATTTTCGAAACAAATTGCTTGAGATTCATCAGCATTACTTTCCCTTGAACATATCCCATCGCTGTTTCCAAGATTTGGCTTTTCAAAGCCGAATCCGGGCCCCGGCTCCTTCGAGCCAACATGACAAGCTCAAAAGCTCATTTGTCCCTGGCTGTGGATTTTCGTATGATCATCTCGAACCCACTCTTTTTCTGAGTCCACCGGTCATCAATCAACCTGCTAATTTTCTGAAAAGGGAAATTGGCATCTTTCTGGCCTCCCGGCGCAACACCTCTGGCTGATCACAGGACTTTGGAAATCAACGGATCTCCTACTGAGGGCTTTCCCATGCGATGCTTTCGTGCATTTTACCTGCCGACATTTGTGGTGTTCCTATTATGGCCAACACCGTTATGGCCAACTCATGGATTACTTCAGGCAGCATCGACGGAAGAAATCAACCAGTCCATCGACAAGGGGATCTCATTTGTCACGTCGCAGTCAATTCCCGATTTTGAAATCGGACTGGCGGTCTATGCCGTCGTCAAAGGAAGCCACAATCCTAACTCACCGTTCGCCCAAAAAGGTGTGGAAACGATTCTCAAGAAGTTCAACAACGGGAAGTACGCTCCCAGGACCCATCACTACTATGAAGCAGGTATTGATGCCATGGGGCTGGAAGCGGTCAGCGGTTCCAAATATCAAAACGAACTTCGGATGATTTCCGATTATATCATTGATGGCCAGTTGAAAGCTGGCGGGTGGTTTTATGCTGGTCAAAACGTGAAACACTGTGACACCAGTATTACCCAATACGCCATCCTCGGGCTGTGGGCTGCCGCCCGCGCTGGTGTCGAAATCCCCCCGACGGTCTGGCAGAATGCCGCCCGCTGGCACTTAACCACTCAACACGCCGATGGCAGCCAGGGATACCAACCCGGCGGTGGCGAAGATCGTCCCAAACTCACGATGACCGCTGCCACCTGCGGGTCGATGGCGATCGCCAAACGCGAATTGTTCGGTTCCGGGAAATCAGCCTTAAGCAATGTCGGGAAGAAAGATGACAAACTCTTTGGCGTCCTCCAGGAGATAAACCTTGATAAAGTCGCCCCCCCACTGACCAAAGGCAACGCCGACGATACGGTCACTCTCAAGCCTGATGTGATGGATGTACCCATCCGCAAGGCCTTCGATTGGCTTTCAAAAAATCACCAGTATAAAAATGATAAAGACCGCTTCGAATCGTGGTTTTATTATTACTGCTATACCCTCGAACGTGTCTGTGCTCTCAATGAGGTCGAAGTCATCAATAATCAGGACTGGTATCAGGCCGGTGCCGATTACATGATCAAAAACCAGGAAAACACGGGTGGGTGGAGCGGGGGATATCAGCCGATCGCTGATTCCTGTTTCTGCGTGCTTTTTCTCAGTCAGGCGACCGGACAAATTGTGGGACGCACACAGGCGGCAGCCATCGGTGGGGGAATGCTCATCGGTGGTCGCGGACTGCCCGACGACCTCTCCAACGTCGTCCTCCAGGACGGCTCGGTTAAAGAAGACAAGCCGGCTGAAGGACTGGATGCTGTCCTCAAGAAACTCGAATCACTCGATCTGGAACTCGATGGTGGTGACGAAGAAAAAATCGACATCCCCGCCCTTCTGGCCAACCCCAACCAACTTCTCGTTCAGCCTCAAATCCTCCACAAGCTCCTCGAATATCCTGACCCCAGTGTCCGTCTTCAAGTGGTCGTCAAACTTGTCCAGACCGATCGCATTGATGCCTGTGGAGCACTTATCGACAAACTCAGTGATGAAAACTGGGGCATCGTCGCCGAAGCACATCGAGGCCTGCGAAAAATCAGCCGAAAACCGTTCGGTTTCGGAACCCCGATCGATCCTTCTGGTTATCTGGATTCAGGCGTGGAAGAATCCAAAGCCACCCCACTTCAGCGCTCTGCGGCCAAAGATCAGTTTCAACGTCAGATCGTCAGCAAGTGGCGTGAATGGTATCAATCCGTCACGCCGCAGTGATAACCGCCATCCTGATGCAACGTGCTCCTGGAGCACTGAATTCCTGTCAGCCGACCTCAGCGACAATAATGGTTACGTCGTCGGAATAATGCCTGCTTCCGACAAAGTCTTTCATAGACGAAACAATCGTCTCAAGAGTGGCTTGCGCACCTGTTACCCTGCAATCATTAGTCACTTCGTCGAGACGCTGTTGACCGTAGAGTTCTTCCTGTTCATTGTGGGCTTCGATCAAGCCATCGGTGTAAAAGATGATCCGATCTTTCGACTGCAAATAAATGCTGGCTTCGTCATAATCAATCGACGAAGTGATTCCCAACGGCAAACGTCCTGCTTTGTCGAGTGAAAAGACGTCGCCTGTTGAACACCGCTTGACTCTGGGCGGATTGTGCCCAGCCGAGGCATAACGAAGTTTGCGATTGGAAGGATCGTAAATTCCGTAAAACGCGGTGACAAACGAGCCCGACCGCAGCGTGTAATGTTTTGCCAGGTGCGTATTGAGGTAATTCAAAAATTCAGCCGGCGATTCAGTCACCTGCTCGCAGGTATGTGCGATACTATGAGTCATCGCCATCACAACTGCCGCCGGTGTTCCGTGACCACTGACATCAGCGATCAGGATTCCCCATCGACCATCCTTTAGAGGAAAGAAATCGTAATAATCACCCCCTGCTTTTTGGGAGGATTCGTAGTAGACGGCCAGTGACATCCGGTCGATGTCTGGCATTTCCTGAGGCAGCAAATCCCTTTGAATTTCTCCGACAACTTCCATTTCTCGCTGCAACAGATAATTGACACGTTCCATTTGCTCGGCGAGCACCAGATTCTGGGTTGCCCGTCCAAATAAATTTGAAATCCAGACCAGTTCTGGCAGTTCCTCGCGAGAAAATCCATTCTCAACGCCTTTGGTCGCCATCACCATATTTAATGCCTCCCCTCCATCATACAGGGGAATGGCACGCAAGGATCGCATCCCTTCCAGATACACAAAAGCCGGATCGTCGCTGTCGATTTCAAATTCATCGAGCACGACCGGACGATTTCCGTAGATCAGTTCCGCCAGAACTCCACCTTCGCATAGAGGGAGTTTCTCGGGATGTTTCCACGGATTAATGGGTGTTTCCCAACCTGAGTAACGGGTGATCCGATAAAAAGGCCACTGCAAGCCCCGACGACTGAACCCTAAATAGCGATCCGCAGGAAAGAGCTTCCGCATTCTCGCCGTGTAGGATCGTACCATCTCTTCGGGATTGGTGTGCAGACTCATTTCGCGCATCGTTTCAACAACGATCTCAAGCCGATCCTCCATCGGACCTCCCAGACCTTCCGTAAATCGATACGGACCTGCAAATCCTTCCAGGCCTTCGGGGGTTGACGTGAATTCACTCATAAATATCAATCTTTAGTTAACGACTTGTCCGACGGAGAATCTTGACAATCTGCAACTGCAGACTGGACATTATGGCGTTTCAACCGGTTCTCCTTGGACGATCTCTTTTTCTGCAGGATCGATGAAATTCGTTGACGTGGGCAATTCATAACAGGCCATCTCACTGTGGTCTCGGACATAGACCCGATTCCCGACTAAGACCGGTGGGTTCCAGACCTTGGCTGATTCCGAGAGCACCTGCAGGCTGGCCAACTCTTCAAAGGACTCCGAATTCGCCTGTACAAGCACCATCTTGCCCTGTTCGCTCAACACAAAGATCACATCTCCCGATAACAAGATCTGCCCATGACCGTAGCGACCTTTCTTCCATTTGATTTCGTTTTTAAGCGGTTCCAGACACATCAGGATCCCTTCATCCAGTCCATACACAAACCCGTCTTTGAGGACCGGACTGGTGAACTTGCAACGCATCGAACGTGGAGACGTCCATACTTTCGTGGCTGATAACTTCTCATTGGTGAAATCGATGTCAACCAGAGCCCCTCCGCTGTTATAACTGGCAGAGATGAAGATCTGATTCTCAGGTAGTAAAATCGGCTGAGCGACGTTCACGCCAGCGCTGTTTTCAAATCCGTAAAACCAGATCGTCTGGCCAGTCTTGATGTCATAGCCCCCCAGCCCTGCTCCGTCAAAAAGCAGGATCTGCTCAATCCCGTGCAGGGAGACGAGAACTGGCGTACTGTATCCACTCAAATTCTTCGTATGAGACTCACGAGACAGTCCTGCCCCTTTCCAAACTTTCTCACCATCGCGTTTCTGATACGCTACTAACCCCTGCCCCACCTCACTGCCGGCATTCACCACGACCATCTCACCGATGATCAGCGGACTGGAACTCATCGCCCATGTCACATTCGGCAGGTTATGTTCTTTTAGGATATTGTGAGTCCACTTGAGCTTTCCATCAAACAGATCCAGGCAGCACAGATCACCTTCAGCTCCGAGAGTGTATACCATCCCTTCGTTGTCAATCGTTGGAGTACTTCGAGGTCCAAGCCCACCCATCGCTTCGTAAAAACGGGCGTCGTAATCATGTACCCACAATTCCATTCCGGTGTTGACGTCATAACAGGCGATCGCTTCTCGTGACCCTCTCTGCTCAATTGTCACCAGTCGATTCCCCACCACAGACATCGATGCATAACCCTCACCTACGGGAATTCGCCAGAGTTCTTGAGGTGGTGAGGTCTGCCAGTCTGTTACCAACTTCGGACCCTGAATAATGCCTTCGCTTCCCTTGCCCCGAAAGATCGGCATATCCTCTTTGTCAATCACGAAGTTTTGATGGAACATCTCCCGTGTCTGATCTGTTGGGATCGCGGTTTCTACTTCTTGAAGGGCGCGATGCTTCGCGATCCGGTCGGCCTGGCGGGCTTCCCAGCGATAATGAAACGTCATCTTCATATCGCCATCAAATTCGACGCTTTCGACAGTAGCAGCCGTCGCTCCGACCACCCCGACCACTACCAGCACCCCCGCAATAACTCCGCTTCGCCCCAGACCCGATAAAAAGATCAACCAGATCGCCAGCAACGTCGGACTGATTGCAATGACGGAGTACTGCACCAGGTTGGGAATTGCCCGACCAAAACCAGGATTCTCCCACATCGACATGGCCACATAGACTCCCACCACAAACAACACGCAGACCGCTAAAAACCAAAAATTTTTAGGGCCTTTCGCGGGCGTCTCGGCTATGGGAGTTTCGGGGTGGGCCTCTTTGACAACAGTCGTTTTCATCTTGCTGATTCCGTATGCTTATTCAGTGTGCTTATTCAGTGTGATTATCTTTGCGGGGGCGAAAGGCAGTCCTGTCGTTCCGACACAACGGCAACCTTGACGGCTCAATTCGGTGTCGTTACGTGCTGCCAAGATTCGAGCGTATTATAGCCCCATCGCTTCCAATTTGAAAATAACGTCATTTCAAATCCAAAATGCATAACACATCCACTTGTCGACATTCTTCTTGAGTGATCGTTTTGGACTATCCCTACGCTTCGTGACGGCACGATTATTGAGTATGATCGTTTTCCACAAATGCAATAGTATTTACCCGAAACTGCGTTTGACCTCACAACGTTGAGAGATTTCCAAGCCCGATCACATGCCTCTCTATGATCAGATCTGTCCTGAATCTCTGAGCCCCTGTCACTCATCCGAAACCACCATGATGATCAGACTCGACGGCAGTCGTTCGTCGACGTTTGTTCCCAAATCATTTACAACTCACACGATCAAACAGGCTTCTGATGCCTGCGGAGTCAACAGCGTTCATGCTTCAAAACTCAGATGACGGCTACTGGATTGGATTCGACCTTGGCGGTACCAAACAACTGGCCACCATTTACGATCCTGAATTCAAACCTGTGGGAAAAGATCGAAAAAAGACCAAAGGCTACCTGGGTGAAGAACTCGGCATGAGGCGCGTCATCGACACGATGAAGGCGGCGATGGAATCGGCTGGGATCACAGCCACACAACTGCGCGGCATCGGAATCGGATGCCCCGGCCCGGTCCATCCCGAAAAAGGACTTCTCTACGAAGCCCCGAATCTCGGCTGGAAAAAAGTCCCTGTCAAAGACATCCTCGAAAAGGAATTTGGCTGCTCCGTTGTTGTCGCTAACGATGTGGACTGTGGCGTCTATGGAGAATTTCGCTTCGGAGACTACAAAAAAGCCCGGTGTCTGATGGGGGTTTTCCCAGGCACAGGCATTGGTGCAGGATGTATTTACGAAGGTCGGATCTTCCGTGGTCATTCGATTAGCTGCATGGAACTGGGCCACATTCCCATGATGCCCCAAGGCCCTCTGGCTGGGACCGGACATGAAGGTTCTCTGGAAGCGATCGCGGGTCGATTGGCAATCGCTGGCGCGTCTGCTCAAGCCGCCTATCGCGGACAGGCTCCTACGCTTATGGAACTCTCCAAAACTGATCTGGCAGACATCCGCAGTGGTTCTCTGGCTGAGTCAATTAAAAAAGGGGATAAACAGATTCAGCAAATTGTCGAAAAAGCCGGCCGCCATATCGGGGTTGCGCTGGCCGGTGTGATTCATCTCATGGCCCCGGAAATCATTCTCTGCGGCGGAGGACTGGTCACTGCCATGCCCGAAACCTTCATGAAATCCATTCAGGAAGGGATCGATAGCTGGATTCTTCCCGCCTACAAAGACATCACCAAACTCAAACTCGCCAAACTCGGCGACGACGCAGGCGTTCTGGGTGCCGCCGCCTGGGCCAAACATGTCCTGACCGCCGTCGACATTGATTAACCCTGTCATTTTCTCTCTGCGCTTGTGAAGAGAATTACTTAACAGCACCTCGATGGTCAGCCATTTTTTTTGCTACTGCCAGATCAGTGGACAACACCAACCTTCCAACCAATTTCCTCGACGCTTCCAATCGTTATCACTCTTCATGTGAACCTTGCGCGGCCTGCCAAGCTCAAAACGGTGTTTGGACGAATTTCACCACACTCCTCTTTCCACATTCCTCGCCTTCAGGTTCCATGACTTTCCTTGATGCAAACTCAAACCTTATGGAAAGGCTCACATGCAAAAACTCATTCAGGGCATCCATCAATTTCAACAGGAAAACTTCCGGTCTCTTCAAGGACTTTATGAGCAACTCTCCCATGGTCAAAGTCCGGAAACGCTGTTTATTACTTGTTCGGATTCGCGGATCGATCCCAATCTGATCACTCGCTCGATGCCCGGCGAACTCTTTATTCTCAGAAACGCAGGCAACATTGTTCCCCCACACGGTGCAGCGACCGGAGGCGAAGCGGCGACCATTGAGTTTGCCGTCGCTGCCTTAGGTGTCAAAGATATTATCATTTGTGGCCATTCTCACTGCGGGGCCATGCATGGGTTGCTCTATCCAGAAACACTGTCATCCCTCCCGACTCTTTCAGCCTGGCTCAATCATGCCCAGACAACCC
>JBGSVC010000314.1:0-6289 GCA_041753175.1 Planctomycetaceae bacterium | reverse complement strand
AAAAACAAAATGCCATAGGGCGTCTTACGATGAAACACTGAAATTCCTAAATACCCCGCCACTGCCACCCACCCCAAGACCAAAAACCAGTCATAGCTTGATCCCAACAGCGGGGGCAAGTTGGATTGCATCGAACGAGAGACCAGAAAAAATGTATGAGCCACCAGACCGGCAACCGTCATCAGAATCGACATGACATGCAGCCAGCGGGCAGGACGTAGAAGTCGTATGGTCTCAAAGACCAATGACAATGCATAACTTGACAAAATACAAACCATACTGACATGCAGCATTGCGCCCCAGACCCTTCGCTTGATCGAGAAAAGCAGCCAACCCCATAAAGTTTATCGGTTCTCGTCATCTGAGAACATCCTCGCCCGACCAGAAATCTCGCTTCTTCTGACAAGCAGGTGTCGTTGAGGTGGCCGCATCCACCCTCACCATCTCGTCACTCGACTGTCACAACACTCAACCGCGCGCCTCTTCGGCTAATCCATATTCTTCTATTTTCTTGTGAAGCGTATTGCGGTTGATTCCTAAACGAATCGCCGTTTTTGTCTGTGTCCCCTGACACAGCCTGAGCATCTGAAAAATCAATTCCTTTTCCACCATTGACACAATCTTGGTGTGGGCATTGTTGGCTTTCGGCTCCAGATCCGACAGTCCCGTAGAAACCAATTCCTGGCAGAGACTCTCAATCGATTTGTCGCCTTTACGCGCGGAGCGAATCGGTGCCAGTCCACGCACATGTTTGGGCAAATCGTCCGCCGACAAAATATGGGACGCTGCAAGAATAATGGCGCGCTCGATGTAGTTTTCCAGTTCCCGTACATTCCCCGGCCAGGAATACTCCTCCAGCGCGTCAAGAAACGACTCTCCCGCGCTCACATCATCACGTCTATTTTCCAGGGCATAGACTTTCACGAAATGTCGGGCCAACTGTTTGACATCATTGCCCCGTGCTCGCAAGGGTGGCAATTCAATCGGAATGACATTCAAGCGATAATATAAGTCTTCCCGAAATCGTCCCCCTTCGACTTCATCGAGCAAATCACAGTTGGTAGCCGCCACAATACGACAATCAACTCGAATCGTGCGACTTTCCCCGACACGCTCGAATTCCTGTTCCTGAAGCACCCGCAGCAACTTCACTTGCAGTTTGTAACTCATCGAGTTGATTTCATCGAGGAAAATCGTGCCGCCATGGGCAGCTTCAAATCGCCCCGTTCGGTTTTCGTGGGCATTTGTAAACGCCCCCTTCACATGGCCAAACAATTCCGATTCCAACAACGATTCACTCAATGCCCCACAATTCACTCGTACATAAGGTCCCGTTGATCGGGAACTTAATTCGTGAACCGCTCGTGCAATCAACTCTTTCCCTGTACCCGTTTCCCCGACCAATAACACGGTCGCTGACGTAGCCGCGGCTTTCTGCGTCAGCGCATATACTTCCTGCATCGCCGGGCAATCCCCGATCATGCGATCCATGATGCTGTCGGTTTCAAGATTCATTGGTCGTCAATTATTAAGTGATAAACTCGATTGCATGTATTATGCGCAGATTGCGGACATTTCCAGCATTTTATTCCAAGGTGCCGACAAATTATTCCTAATTTGTGTCATCGCATGAATTATAGCTCACCGAAGATGCCCTTTCAACTCGCATTTGGGGTATCTTTTGTCCCTTTTTGTGGCGACTCGTCAGTGCTGTCGCACGTGAGCTTGAAATAATCTCCTGCATTGTTACTTAACTTTGAAGCAATCAGAATCAGCCAATTTGAACCCCCTCCCCTGAACGTGGTAAAATCTGACCTAAGCGAAAACTACTTTATTACTCTCCAACGGAGTGGCTCACCATGTCAGTCAAAGCAATTCAGGTCAATAACACGTCTATTCACGTGGATCTACTGGGCAGTGGTCCAAGCCTCATGCTGGTTCATGGATTTCCACTTGATCGGACGATGTGGGCAGACGTCACCAATGTCCTGGCTCAATCATTCCAACTCGTTATTCCCGATCTGCCTGGCTTTGGAGCCAGTCCACTCCCGCCTTGGCCTCTCACCCCCGCCAACTACGCCCAAACACTCGCCTTATTGCTCACAGAACTCAAAATAACCTCGCCAATTGCCATCTGTGGACTTTCCATGGGAGGATATATTGCTTTGGAATTCTGGCATCAGCACCCTCAACGACTCAATGCACTGATTCTCACCAACACCAAAGCCTCGGCGGACTCCCCAGACGCCAGAGATAACCGGGAACAAGCAGCTCAGAAGGTTTTAGCGAACGGGACCACCGATCTGGCACGTTCGATGCCGGAGAAACTCCTCTCTGAAAAATCTCTGGCCCAATCCCCTGAACTTAAAGTGCGCATTTCTGAGATGATTGAACATCAATCACCAGAATCAATCGCCGCCGCCTCACGCGGCATGGCTCAAAGACACGACTTTACTGACAGGCTTGATAACATCTCCATTCCCACTCTCGTCATCGCAGGCGAAGACGATAAATTAATCCCACTCGATGAATCAAAGCGCATGGACCACATGATTCCCAACGCATCCATGAAACTGATTTCCGCTGCGGGCCACCTGTCTCCGTTGGAGCAACCAACAGTCTTCACACAAACCGTCAGTCAGTTTCTCTCGTCTCATGCCTAAAATCACGTTGAATCCTGCCAATAATTCATCCGAATTGGTAGCTTAATCGGTATCTTAAATTCGAATCATTTCGACAGCCTCTCCAATATCTAAAAGGCGTTCTGCAATGCAACACAACCCCGGCTTCCTGGCAATCGTCGATGACGCCCGTAAACGCGTCCGTGAATGTCAAATCGAAGACTTAAAATCTGCCATCGATCAACAACAAGATGCCTCCATCGTCGATGTTCGCGAAGAAAGCGAATTCTCAGCAGGACATATTCCAGGAGCCATCCATCTCGGTAAAGGCGTCATCGAGCGGGATATCGAATCCAAAATCCCCGATCACAACCGCAAAATCTATCTCTATTGCGGTGGAGGCTATCGTTCAGCGTTGGCAGCCGACAACCTTCAAAAAATGGGATATTCCAACATCATCAGCGTCGACGGTGGATTCAAAGGGTGGAAGCAGGCCGGTCATCCCATTGAAACGCCGTGACAATCTGACATCGAGCTCCATCGAAGCACTTCAACTTCCCGCCGATGGCGTAGCTCCCACTTAAGCCACATCGCGAAAAATTTGTCTCGCTTTGACCATGATGATTGAGGAAAACTCTATATGCATCGAACGTCTTCAGCAGGTAGCTAGAGCATAATACTCATGTCCGTAGCGGGTACTGGCGGCGCGCAAAGTGGGAAACAACGGTAAAAAACGCCCAAACGCCGCCACTGATACGCGCAACGCCTACTAACTCATTGGTTCTTTGACGATTTTAAGAAGTTCATTAACGACAGGTGGCTGGACAGTCCCTTTTTTCCAGACGGCGACTACACGCACTTTTCCAAAAATCTTTGTCAGCGAAATCGTATGCAATCCGTCTAATAAACGACCCGATGAGATACCCGCAATCACTCCCAATCCTAATCCCTGACGCACCAAATTAATCGTCAGTGCGCTATTATTGGTTTCTGCCGTAATCTTGAGCTTTCCCGCTAAGCCTTCTCGATACAAAGCATTATCGAAGCTTTGGCGACTATATGTTCCCGCATGCCCTACAATAAATGGATAGTCGACAGTTTGTGCCAATGATTCAAATGCCATATTCTCCAAAGGATGGCCGGGTGGCAAGACAAGTAAATATTCCAGATCATAGACAGGTGTAAATAACAGTCGACTATTCTTTCGATCCTCCGGCGGTTCGAGAATCATCGCCAAATCCGCTTTGCCCTCCACCAGCATTTCCTGAGCAGTCATATCATCGCCGTGATAAAGTTTCAAAGTGACCTCAGGATGGGCATTATGGAAATAACGCAGCTTCGTACCCAACTCCTCCATGATCATCCGAATCCCGGTCACGATCGTCAACGACGTGATCCCGCCTTCTCCTTCCCGATTAATCAACTTAACAGACGACTCCAGTGTGTTGAGCACCGATTGCAATGTCTCCCGGAGCAACAATGCGTCTTGTGTCGGCACAACATTTCGCCCCACACGCTTAAAAAACTTACATTTATAGGCTTTCTCAATCGAACGCACTTGAGCCCAGATCGTCGGCGTCGAGACTTTCATCAACCGCGCCGCGGCTGCAAAACTTTGCAGGTCAACAACATGGCTAAAGACCAGGATTTGTTGCACGCTCAAAGGGGTAAGTTGTTTGATGTTCATGACCATTCACTTTTTCGATACAAAATCTTGAGTTCTTTTAATTGAAACAGAGTATCATGTTTGATACGATGTGTAAAACATAAAAGGACTCTGATCAATGCCCATCAGGTATATCATCTCAACGATGATGTTTCTACTCGCTGTCTTACTTTACGTCGACCGAGCATGCATTTCTGTTGCTCGTGGTCCGATGATGCAAGATTTAGGGCTGACGGATGAACAGTGGGCGTGGGTGCTCAGCGCCTTTACGTTGGGATATGCAATTTTTCAGGCTCCCACTGGATATTTAGCTGATCGGTTCGGACCACGTTTCTTATTGACCAGTGTGGTGATCTTTTGGTCAATTTTTACAGGGATAACCGGATTTGCGCAAGGCTTTACGCTACTTTTTATCGCTCGATTTCTTTTTGGAGTCGGAGAAGCAGGCGCTTTGCCCGGGCTGGCCAGAGCCGTGTATGCATGGTTTCCAGTTTCCGAACGTGGTTTAATTAAAGGCATCAACTTTTCCGGCATGAGACTTGGAGCTGCTGCCTGTCTACCGCTGATGCCCTTCCTCTTTGAATCCGTCGGCTGGCGTCAGAGTTTTATGATCCTCATGGGAATAGGTGTGGCCTGGGCGGTGATCTGGTGGTTCATTTTCCGCGATCTCCCCGAGCAGTTTCGCGCGATGTCCTCAACAGAATTAGAGCAGATTCGCGGCACCGCCAACACCACACTTCAAAGTCATACCCCGTCAAACAGCTCGCCAGCAGTCCCGAAAAGCTTAACAGCCTCGATGTTGACCAGCAGAAATTTCCACCTGATTTGCTTTCAGTATTTTTGCAGCAACTTTCTCTTCTACCTCACGTTGACGTATCTGTTTCCTCTACTGAAAGCAGATCTCGGCAAAACCGGCCTCTATTCAGACACACAAATCGGGTTTCTCAGTGCCATGCCACTTGTTGGTGGAGCTGTCGGAAACTGGGTCTCGGGCTATCTGATTGACAGTATCTATAAAACTGGAAACTGGCCACTCTCTCGGCGTGTGCCGGCCATCATCGGCTATGGGCTGGCGATTGCAGGCACGTGGATGTTCCTCCAAACCGAAGCCGTCTTGCCGAAGATGGCCTGGTTTACTCTCGCGATTCTCGGGGCCGACATGACGTTATCACCCTCCTGGTCAACCTGCATTGATATTGGAAAAACTCATGCAGGTTTGATCTCCGGCACGATGAACATGATCGGAAACCTCGGAGCCTTCCTGTCACCTCTCTCCTTTCACTACCTGATGCAATGGACGGGTAGTCATCAGGCCTTCTTTTTTGTCACCATGGGCTTGAATTTCCTCGCTATTCTGGCATGGCTGGCAATCGATCCACGTCGTCCGATTCAGGCACACGAAGTTCTCCCTTCGGAGGGAACTAAATGACACATCTCAAGACTCCCATAACGCTACCATTGCGCGGGCTCGCGATTGGCGCCGGATACTTCAGCCATTTCCATTACAAAGCCTGGAAGCGCATCCCTGAAGTCCAGATCAGCGCGATCTGCGATGCTGACTCCCACAAATCAGACACATTAGCAAGTACCTACAACATTCCCCAGGCATTCCACGACCTTCGCGAAGCACTGGCCTCCACGACATTTGATTTTTTCGACGTCATCACTCCCCCCGCGTCTCACGAAGCGATTATCAACGAATTGGCACCTCTGGGCAAACCGATCCTCTGTCAAAAGGCATTGGCTCCTGATTTCCAAACAGCTAAACGCATCGTCGATACGGCAGAGCGTTACCACTGTCCACTCATGATCCACGACAATTTCCGATTCCAGTCGTGGCATCGAAAATTCAAATCCCTCATTGAGGATGGAGCGATCGGAACAACTCTCCACACCGCCACTTTTCGCACACGCATGGGCGATGGTTGGGGAAAGGATGCCTATCTAAGCCGGCAGCCTTATTTTCAGACCATGCCTCAACTGCTTGTCTTCGAAACCGGAA
>JBGSVC010000313.1:0-6671 GCA_041753175.1 Planctomycetaceae bacterium | reverse complement strand
TGTCCCCCCGGTCCTTTAAGATCCAGATTGACAGCCTGCGATGCCTTCTGTGGGGAAATCGAACAATAAAACGCCAGACTGACATACAGCGCACCGACAAGTCCCAGAAAGATTTTTGCAATCATAGTAGCCTCTTGAGTGAAATTAAATCGCCTCACTGTGACACGACTCTCCTGTCATCCTCACAGCATAGACCAGATAGTGTCATTGTGTTTGACATCCAGACGATTTAATCTTAGACATCTCAGCAAACCAGGACATCGTTGTCTTCAAATTCTTTAAGACTTCCGACGATGTTTTTTAGTCGTCGTAACAGTGCCTGGATGCAAACTTTCTTTTCCTCATCATCTTTTTTCCACGAAATATTCCACCGTGACACCTCCCCCAGATCTGAATCGTGAAAAATATATCGCTGCCAAAGCCGCCGTTGAAATGGTTCAATCTGGCATGATTGTCGGCTTGGGCACAGGTTCTACCGCTGAAATCGCCATTAAACTCCTGGCTGAAAAAATACAATCAGGCTTGGTCATTCAGGGAATACCGACCTCCACTCAATCACGCTCCCTGGCTCTTTCAGCAGGCATCCCCCTGACCGATTTCTCTGTCCATCCCATCATCGATCTGACCATCGATGGAGCCGATCGGTTTGATTCCAACTGTCGACTGATCAAAGGCGGAGGAGGAGCACTCCTGCACGAAAAAATTATCGCCCACGCCTCGCGTCAACTCATTATCATTGCCGACTCTGGAAAGCACACAGACCCCCTCGGCGGATTTCCTCTGCCTCTTGAAATCATTCCGCTGGCGGTCATTCCGGTCTCGCGGGAACTTGATCGCTTGGGGCTCCGTCCCCAAAGACGTCGGCAACCTCATTCCGAAAAACCCTTCATCACCGACGAAGGCAACGCCATCATCGATCTTCATCTCCAGACGATCGATTCCCCTGAAAATTTGGCGCTCACACTTCAGGCGATACCCGGAATCGTCGAGCACGGTTTGTTTCTCAAGATGGCCCACCTCATTTTCATGGGACAGGGAGATCACGTCATCACGTTCCGACCTTAACCAATTTCAGGCCCACTCTCAGCGTAGTCACTCATTCAGACTTTGTTTTATTCGGTCTATCCTTTGCCGCTCTTGCGACCCAGCGAGCCATGCAATCGAATCGACGCCTTCCCCAGGACGTTTTCCAACTGCCGCTGCAAGTCTGGATTACATGAAACCGACAAATTCCCGGGAGTCGCCAACGTCAACCGATAGCGGTCATCGGGCTGATGATCATCATAAGTCTCGACGAATAAAATCACCGACGTTTTTCCTGGATGAGACTTCAGAATCTTCTGCACTTTTTTAACATCGTCCGAATTATGCATTCCCTTGCTGATGCGAATCGAAAGATGCTGGGTAAACTCTTTTCGCGCCTGCTCTAGGGTCAAAAACTTATTCACAATCAAATTTGGTTCTCGACGAGATAAATCAACCCTCCCAATGATGACTCGTATCGCATCCGGTTCCAATAATGCCTCATAGTCGGCAAATTGATCCGACCACATGATACATCGCACGACACCGCCGGCATCTTCAAAATCAAAATTGGCAAATCTCGAATTCCCGTTCCGGCTTGGCTTCTTCGATGTCGATTTCTTGATCGACGAAACCATCCCCGCCAACACCACCTCAGCCCGGTCTTCCAGATTCTTGATGTCCGCAATCTGATGCGAAGCAAATGTCAACAACTGGTCCTCATACTCAGCCAGTGGATGTGATGACAAATAAAATCCCAGTATCTCTTTTTCCGCTGCCAGTTTCTGACGATCGTTCCAATCCGCCACATCAGGCAGATTAAAATCGGTAACAAGATCACCGTCGTCATCTGCCGCAGCCAGGGCTTCAAACAGACTCCTCTGTCCACGCGCCTTGTCTTTGAGTTTTGAAGCCGCCATCGAGATCGCTCTTTCGACCAGCAACATATGCTGCTCTCGATTCGGACCCAGTTGATCGAGTGCCCCCACCTTGATCAGCGTTTCAAGATTGCTTTTCGTCAACATTTTCGGATCGACTCGATCAGCCAGATCTAGAATGCTTTTATACGGACCATGCAACTGGCGCTCATCGACAATTGCCTGCACGGCATTTGTCCCCACCCCTTTGATCGCTCCCAGACCGAAACTCAATGTCTTGCCAACAACCTTGAACTCAACATCAGAACTGTTGATGTCCGGAGGCATCACTACAATTTTCATCCTCCGACAATCGTCCACATGCTCGGCAATCCGCTCACTGCTTTCCATCCCGCAGGAAAGTAACGCCGCCATAAACTCCTGAGGATAATGGGCTTTCAGATAAGCTGTCTGATAGGCAATCGCGCCATAGGCTGTACTGTGAGATTTGTTAAAACCGTAACCGGCAAACTTTTCAATCAGATTCCAAAGTTCTGTCGCTGTTTCAACCGCCATAGCGCGCGTTTGAGCCCCCGCAATAAACTCTTCGCGGTTCTTGTTCATGATGTCAGCTTTTTTCTTGCTGATCGCCTTAATACATCGATACGCAGCCGAAAGCTCAATCCCCCCCACACGATTGAGAATCCGCATGACCTGCTCTTGATAGACCATCACCCCATACGTCTCATTGAGCACCTCATCGACAAGCGGGTGGACTTTGGGTATCGGCTGACGTCCATGCTTGACTTCCACATACGTCATCACCATCCCACCTTCCAATGGGCCCGGGCGATACAACGCAGAGGTCGCGATGATGTCTGCAAATTTATCCGGCTTCATCTTCGTCAGCAGATCGCGCATCCCTCCAGACTCCAACTGGAAAATGCCTTTCGTCTCGCCACGCTGCAACAGCTCAAAGGTCGCCTGATCATCCAGCGGAAAATCAATGGGCTTCATATTAAAGTCGGGATAATTCTTTCTCACATTTTTGACGGCCTTATCCAGGATCGATAAGTTTCTCAATCCCAGAAAGTCCATCTTCAACAGGCCGGCTTTTTCCACATCAGTCCACTGCGTGATGATGTCTTCTTTTCCTGTAATTCTCTGCAGCGGCACATATTCATTTAATGCCGTATCACCAATCACTACGCCCGCAGCGTGAGTCCCTGCACTACGCGCCAGACCTTCCAGCGCCATCGCGATATCCATCAATTCCTGCACTTCAGGATCAGAATCATACATCGATTGCAACTCTGGAGTCTTCTCGATGGCCTCCTTCAGCTTGATATTCAATTCTTCCGGAACGAGTTTGGCAATCTCGTTGACTCGAAACAGCGGAACCGACAGCGCTCGCCCCACATCCCGAATCGCTGCTTTGGCTTTTAATGTCCCGAATGTTCCAATTTGGGCGACATTGGCTTCTCCATATTTTTCCTTCACATAATCGATCACCAACTGGCGTCGATCGCGACAGAAATCAATATCAATATCAGGCGCCTCTGTCCGACTCGGATCAAGAAACCGCTCAAAAAGCAGGTCATACTTGATCGGGCAGACATCTCCCAGCCCCAATAAATAGGCCACAATCGCTCCACACGCCGAACCCCGCGCCGTACACGGAATTTCCCGCTCTCGGGCAAAGCGGGCGAAATCCCATACGATCAGAAAATAACTGGCAAATCCCATCGTGTTGATGACTTTAAGCTCCTGCTCAAGTCGATCTCGATAGACCTGATCGCAGTTTTCTCCATAACGCCAGATCAAACCCTGCTCACACAGTTCACTCAAATATTCCGCATCCGTTTTCCCCGCCGGTGGGGCGAAGACCGGAAAATGCCGCGCATTCAAATCCAGTTCGATATCACATCGATTCGCAATCTCCTGTGATCGCGCCACAGCTTCCGACTGCGACCCAAAGACCGCATACATCTCTTCGGGGGTACGCAAATGAAACTCACACCCATCAAGTTTCATCCGGTTTTCTTCATTACGAAACGACTTCGTATTCACACACAGCAGCACATCGTGAATCCCGGCATCTTCTTTATTCAAATAGTGAGCATCATTGGTCGCCACCAAAGGGAGCCCAAATCGGTCTGCCAGGCGAATCGTCCCCTCCATGCAATCCTTCTGGATCTGTACTCCCGAATCCTGGATCTCCAGATATACCCGATCTCCAAATGTCTTTTCATACCACTTCAATAAGCGTTCCGCTGCTTCGTCATCGTCTTTGAGGATATAGCTGGAAAGTTCACTGCTGGCACATCCCGTCAAGCAGATCAACCCTTCACTGTGAGCAGCCAGAAGTTCTTTATCAATCCGAGGCTTGTAATAAAACCCCTCCAGATAGGCGATAGAGGCCATCTTCACCAGATTCTTAAAACCGACACGATTCATCGCCAGCAATGTCAAATGGAAGCTGGCTTCTTTCATGCGCGTCGCACCCCGATCCGTCCGTTTCCCCGGTGCCACATACGCTTCATATCCAATAATCGGATTGACACCTGCATCTTTACACTTGGAATAAAATTCGAGCGCTCCATAAAGATTGCCGTGATCGGTAATCGCCAGCGAATTCATCCCCGTCTCTTTAACCTTCTTGAGCATCGACGGTATTCGATTCGCACCGTCCAGCAACGAATAATGAGAATGACAATGCAGGTGAGCAAATGGTCCTCTTGGCAAAACCAGACCCGAGTTTTCAGTTACGACATCCTGACGAGCGATATCAATCATCGCGTAGCTCCGTCTTTGTTGAGCAAGATAAAAATAGAAAGCCAGTTAACTACAGGAAACGTTTTCTCATTAGGCAACGTCTTCACATTTCGTGTCATCATAACACCCTCACAGGTGGTTTTCTAGAATGGGGTTCTTACTGGCGAGATTCCCTCTCTACCCTAACGCAAAAAGTTGCGCCCAGTTCCTCCAACCGACTAGCTCCGGAACTCACATCAAGTTCGTGTCACCTCAATCACCAGATCAGCCAGCGAAATCGTTTCCCCATCAAACTCACTGATCACCAGCGTGTGCCCACCTGCACGCAGTTCCAAAAAGATCCGATGAAGTCGATGGATTTCAGAAGAATGCAGACCCGCCGTCGGTTCGTCCAGAACAAACAACTTCTTCTTCGCCGAAATGACGGTCATCTCGGCGGCGATTCTAAGCCGTTGAAGTTCTCCGCTCGACAGACTCGAAGCCGATTGACCCAAACGCACATATCCCAACCCCATTTCCCGCATGAGTTGCAGTTTTTTTTGAATCGTCATCTGCGAGCGAAAAAAAGTGAATGCTTCATCAGCAGTCAGTTCGAGTACCTCTGCAATCGAAAGATTACGATAACGGGCAGACAACACTTCCGGCAAATACCGGTTTCCATGACACTCCGGACACACCATCGTGATTTCTGCCAGATGTTTCATGTCGACACGAACACTCCCCTCCCCACGACAGGCTTGACATCGTCCTCCGTCGTCCAGGTGAAGCGAAAAAAAACGACTCTTCCAATTTCTTTTTCGTGCTTCCAGTGTCTGCGCAAATAATTCCCGTATTTCAGAAAAGATGTGCATGACCGAAGCTGCCGTCTGCTTGCGAGACGGTTTTTGCTGCTGACGATCAATCCAGATGACATCATCAAAGAATGCAGCCTTGGCCGCCTTTTTGACTTTCAATGTCTCCACCTGACGACCAAGTTGAGGTTGTGCCCAGGGCAAGATGACATCGCGTAAAAACAGTGGAGCCGACAACGACCCCGTCACAACGTTGATCCCCCCGATCAGGAGTTCAAAGTTCTCCACACAAAACCCGGATATGGAAAAAGGCTGGAATGCCACCTTCTTCGTTTTGACAGAATCTGGTTTGACAGCTTCATGAATCTCTTCTGCTGCATGCCTGATTGTGAGATACTCGTGTGCGCTCCCCTGAAAAACAATCTGACCTCCTTCGAGTCCAGAACCAGGACCAAGCTCGATCACCCAGTCGGCTGCAGCCAGCAGTTGAGGATCATTATCAACGACGACAACAGTATTCCCTTTGCTGATCAATGCTCGCAGTGACGCCAGAATGGTCCCCAACTGGTTTGAACTGAATCCCGGCGAAAGTTCATCAAAGATCAGCAATGTCTGCGACGGAGCAAGTTCCTCGATCAACATGACCAACAATGAGGTTCGTTGGCCGGTTGATAAATCCTGCCAACGTGTCCCCAGTGTTACTTCCGCCATCTGATACTCAATCAACTGCTTGAACAGCACGTTCAGCTTTGAAAGAATTGTTGTGACCAGACGAGCCTGTGAAACGTTGCAAAGCTCCTCTCTCGCATCGTTGAGCAATTCATATAACTGACCTGCTGGATGAGAGAGAAATTCGTCCCACGTCAATCCTGCGACGCGAAAGCTTGATTGAAACTCTCCATGCCCTTCATCCTGACAAGTCGTCCAATTCGGCTGCGGAACTTCCCTCAGGCAGTCAAAACAATAGGGAGATTTTGAGTAGCTGCGAATTTCGAAATTCCGGTCCTGATAAGACATCCCATTTTCAGAGTCCTCCTGTTCCACGAACACGATTACCTGCCCGCGAGATGTCATGCTCGCCAGTTCCAGACTTTCCTGAAGGCGAGAGGAGTCGGTCTTGTGTGCAATGATCCGATCAATCACGACCGCTGATCTGTTTTTGGGCAACTCGATAATTCTCTGCGACCTCTCCTGAATGGCAAGCGGGTCGAATTCCAGCGGCGCG
>JBGSVC010000312.1:0-12076 GCA_041753175.1 Planctomycetaceae bacterium | reverse complement strand
CATATATATCGGCATGGCCACTGCTCATGACGAACACTGAACCAACTGGAGGATCAATGACCATGAAACAAACCAAATTAGCTCTTATTGGCGCAGGCCTGTTGCCCGTCGTGTCGATGGCACAAGAAGCCGCTGCACAGGCTCCGGCCTCTGCGGGTGGTAGCGCTTACTGGGCTGCCGGCATCTGTATGGGTGCTGCTGCTGCCGTTGTGGGCTTCTCGCAAAGCCGCGCCGCCGTGGCCGCTCTCGAAGGCATTGGTCGTAACCCGGCCGCCGCCAAGCAACTGTTCACCCCGTTGATTCTCAGCCTCGCGCTGATGGAATCGCTCGTGCTGTTCGCGTTCGTCGTTGCGAACGGTCTCGCCGGAAAATAATTCCGTCGTCGCAATTGGTTCTTTAAAGCCAGGCCTCGGGGCGACTCGCCTTGAGATCTGGTTTTTTATTGCCCAAAAATCCCGAGTATTCCCATCTTGCTTGACGCGCTCCTAGGGCAGGTGCCGAGTTAACGCCCAGCGTTACCAGGAGAAAAACGTAATCGAACTCTCGGATCTGATCGGTCTTATCAATGCATCGGTCGTTCCATACGACAAAACCATAACACCCAAGCTCACCATGGTTGGCCGCCTGCATTTGGAGGAAGGGCATGCTGTGGAATCGCTCATTGAAGCCTTAAGAACAATATCGTCTCAAGGTGAGCCCCCCATCATCGGCAAACGAGAAATCGCCAGACTCCTCACACAATGTTTCCAGGGTAAGTATGCCGGTGAATTTTTGCCCACAATCAAAGAGGCGCGGGAAACTGCTGACAGCGATGCGCTTTTGCTACTCGTCGACTATCACCTCGCATCCGAAAAAAGTGATGACCAGATCGATCACACATTGCTCGCCTGGGATACCCTGCAAGCCACCCTAGCTCTTCCTGAACTCTCCACAGAAGATGAACAACGTACCCTCACCAAATGTGTTGAACTTGCTCCCCGCATGAAACAGGAACTCGGCAAAGCCTGGCTTGCCCAAAGTTTTACTGACAAACCACAACGGGGAGTCATCATTCTGTCCACACTCGGATCCACTGTTTCTCAAGCCATCTCAAAATATCCCCATAGCAGCCCCTCTCGTCAGAAAGATCTGCAATTACAGACAAATGCCGTCAATGCATTAATCGAATCAAAACCAGAAAGCCTTCATCAATGGAGTGAAATTCTAACCCTATTGGCTGAAAACTGGATGAAAGAAGCCGAAATTACCGAACAGTTTTCACAAAGCACCTCCATCGGGCCACGCATGCAATACGACATTTATGGCAACTACTACTTTTCCAATGATGGATCGTCAGCCTCATACACGGGACGAGGCCAGATCAGCCCGATCGAACTCAATGAAATGATCGAACTGGCTCCTAATGATCAATGGCAAAAGCTGATCTCCAAAAGCTTGAAGCCCCGCTTGATGACCCTGATGGCCAAGCTCTATTTAAAGGCCAGCGAAGAAGCCAAAGCCTTTCCCTATATCGAACAACTGGCCGTCACTCTCCCCGAACGCGCCCACGAACTCGCCGAAGAGTTTCTCAGAGTCTGGATTAAAAATCACGATCTCAACTCCAGCAGCAACAGCACCTCACGCTACAGCAGCTACTTTTTTGTCTACGGCTATCAATCACGTGCTGAAAGCATTCCTTTGACACGCTCAAAACAGGAACGCAATCTCAAAGAACTGGCAGACTGGCTGGTGAAACTCAAAGCCCTCCCCATCGATGCCCTTGATGAAAAACTCATCGTCGAAGCCTTCACGAAATGTCACTCGTCGGCTGAGGTCTATCGGATCGAAGCCATTGAAGAAATTATGGGGGATGTCAGCCTGCTGGATGACAAAACTCTCGCCGGACTGCTTCAAACGATGCGCAACAATCTGGCGACGATCTGGAAAGCTCCCCAAATCCAGCAGCAAAATAAAACCAAACGCAAAAAGGAAGATCTTCAGGCAGAAGTCTTACGTGGCTATCAGGTCAGTCATCAGTTGCTCGAAAAAAGCCTCCAAACCTATCCTGAAAGTTGGCAACTCCAGTTGGCAAGCGCCGCCTTGCTCCACGATGAAAATGCCTACCAGAAAGAAATCAGCTCCGATTCCACGTTCGAAGATCATAGACGCCAAGCGTTGGAAGCGTTCCAAATAGCTGCCGATCTCTATGGAAAACAGGTCGATCCTGTGGACGAGAAAGACTACGACATCACCGTCTACCAGATCTGGTTTTTTGCAGCCTTGGGGGCCTGCGATCTGGGAAATGTTGATGAGAAAAATCGTCTGGCCGAATCCCAGCCACCCCTCATTAAAGCCGCTATCGAAGCCCTTCCCGATCAGGCTCGCAAAATCCACGAAGACCGCTTCGCCAACGGTTTGTTTCGCGCACTCAGCGGCGCTAAACCGAATGTCAAATACCGCTACCTCAAAGCTGGACTGGAAATCGTCGGCGATCACCCCCTCGCTAACGAAGCCCGCAAAGTCTTTGACTACTACAATGATCTCGTGACCGAAATTCAATTCGTGACCCATTTCGATGGCAGCGATGTCGTCGGTCAACAGCCCTTCGGCGTCTTTGTTGATCTTAAACACACCAAAGACATCGAACGTGAATCAGGAGGCTTTGCCAAATATCTCCAAAACCAAAACAGCATGCTCTATTCCTATAACTACGGCCGACCAATCGAAAACTATCGTGATAAGTTTAACGACACCGTCGAAGCAGCCCTGGGCGAACACTTTGAGGTTCTCTCAGTCACGTTTCAACACGATAGCATTCAGTCACGCGCATTGCCCGAACCAGGCTGGCGTCTGACCCCCTATGCCTACCTGCTTCTCAAGGCCAAAGGCCCCGAAGTCGATACGCTCCCCTCCGTCTCCATCGACATGGATTTTATGGATACCTCAGGCTACGTCGTTCTTCCGATTGAATCACCGGAACTCCCCTTAGACGCCAAGCCGGAAAAAGGTGAGCCACGCCCCGCCACGGAAGTAAAAATCACACAAACTCTCGACGAACGTCAGGCCGATGAAGGCAAACTGGCCCTGGAAATTAAAGCCTCTGCTCAAGGTCTGGTTCCCCCGCTTGAAGATCTCGTCAATCTGCAATATCCCGGCTTCGATGTCGTCACGATCGATCAACAACCACTCTCCGTGGTCAAGTTTGACGAAGAAGCTTCCACCAACGTCATCCTCTCCGAACGCCTGTGTACGATCAATATGGTCGCCAAGCCCGGCCAGGCAAAGCCGGAAGTCTTCTCCTTCGCTGCACCCCTCGATTCCGTCAACGCACAGGAAGTTGTCTACCAGCGCTACGACGACGCCGACCTTGTCCCGGTCGAACCAACGTTCACCCTCACACAGGAATACCAGCCCCCCGGTTTCCAACGTTATCTCTATCCAGCACTGTCGGCGCTGGCTGGAATACTGATTGTCGCTGGAATCCTCCTGCGCCCTCGAACACCTCAAATCGTTGCGACAGGGATTCAGCCCCCCGCAGTCGTCACTCCCTTCACCACCATCGGCTATTTGCAACAAATTGACGAACGAAACCACCTGGCTGCCGACCAGCGTAACGCCCTCAATCAGACCATCTCCAAAATTGAAAACACCTATTTCCAATCCGAAGGCGAGCAGACCCTCGACCTTCATGAAATCATCGGCCATTGGCAAAAAATCAGTCTTGTCTGAGACGCGAGCCGTTTAGCAGATTGTCGATGCACTCGATGGGCTGATTGATTCCAGGGATGGAATCATCAAGAACGCCCGGTTCCTAGAGTTGTAGATCTCTTGAACATCGAGTCACCAAACATCCTCAGCCATTTCCAAAAATTCCATGACAAAATATCAACGGCAGTTGATTTGTTCGGGGGCAATGGTGACAATCAAGCACGTATCGTCCATCGTCACTGCAAACTTTCCCCGCCCTTTTGGAAAGCTCACCGTGCTTAAAACATCATTCTTAGCGACCACGATTCTCACATGCTCCATTGCCATGACATCCATCGTTCCCTTTCAATCCTACGCGTCTGAGCCCACCGCCAAACCAGAACTTCTTTTTGAAGAAGGCTTTACCCGAGACGAAAAACAAGACGCTAAAGAAATGGTCTGCAACGACTGGACAACAAACAGCGCCGGCCGGGCCAAAGGACATAAACAGGCCGATCTCAACGACGGCTATCTGACCATCACCACGCATCCCGAAGCCGATCATGCGGCCGTTGTCAAACACGAAGCCGGATTTCAAAACGGCAAAATTTCTGTCCGCTTCCGACTCCACGATGCCAAAGGCATTAGTTTTAACACGGGCGACCCTGCCGCCAGCGAACTCTCGCACGCCGGTCATCTCACTCAGGTCAAAGTAAAACCCGGCGAAGTGTTACTGGAAGACGGCAAAGATGGCATATTCTCCATGGATATCTATGAAGAAAAGAAAGCCGGTACGCTCCCCAAAGAAAAACTCGCCGCCCATATGAAAGGCAAGACCGCAAAATCCACCGCCGATATCAAACTCAACCAATGGCATGAATTGATCATCACGTTTCAGGGAAACAAAATGTCAGCCAACATCGACGGTCAACCCGCCGGCAGCCTGACGTCAACAGGCTGTGGCTATCCTATGAAAGCCAACTTCGCGATCAGCGTCCCCGGCTCCGCCGATGTCGACGACGTCAAAATCTGGAGTTTGAGTCAATAATAGACTTCATCCACAGTCGGTATTTCTACGCCGATCATCTTCAGGTTTGCCTAGTGACACATTCACGCACAGTCTCATTTGCTGATTGACGGTCACATCAAACCCGACCCAACAAAAAAAAGAACCGGGCAGCATCTGCTGTCCGATTCCTTTTTAAATCGCACATCTGAAATTCAGACGTCAAGTGGAGGATAGCGGGATCGAACCGCTGACCTCTTGCATGCCATGCAAGCGCTCTCCCAGCTGAGCTAATCCCCCCAAAAGAATGATTGGCATTCATCTTTATCGACGGTGCCGAAGAAAAAGATTAACACTTCTCTGACAAGCTGTCAACCAGTCCTGTTCGCAGAATTCTTGAGCATTCGGCGCATTATCATCGCCGGTTTTGGCGGCGCGCACGGTGGGAAACAAAAGGAAAAAAACGACGAAACGCCGCCGCAGATACGCGTATCGTCAACTAACTTCTGAACTGGGAAAAAGTACAATCCGAGAATACTCAATGCCCACTCGCCGTTGCGCGGGCAAAGTCGTAGTCCACGCCCAGTTTCTCAGGAGACTGCATCACTCCCGGAGCACCATAGGAATTGGCCTTTTGATAATACAGCGTCGAGGTTTTTCGATCGTCAGAGAGCCAATACAGCCAACATAATTGTAGCGGAATCCGCCAGTCTTTCTCTGCAAACACCGCTTCGGCTCCCATTGCCCCATCGATCCCGCGTCCCAGATCTCCTGAAACCGCAAAACACAGACTGCGCAACAGTTCCCAACGACTTTGTGTATACAGATCCAAAGACCCGGGCTGATGCTGAATCACCGACATCATAAACGTCGACAACGCAGCATCAACAGACATTTGCTCATCAGCAGATTTCATGCATTGGCTCGTGAGGGCATAGAATTGTTTGTTGTTCTTTTTGTCATCAAGCAGATAAGTCAATGCGCCCGTTGGCTTACCGCGATGTTGCGTCATCGCTGCTTGCAAAATATCGACCAGAACATTCGACCCCATCACCTTTGTCGCTGTGTATCCGGCGTGAATGGTCTGAGCTTCTGACGACGACTCCTTCAAGGGCAGGGGAGCCATTTTGGCGTCTTGATGATCCAGACCCCGACAGGAAGTCATCCACAAACTCATCCCCGCGACCACCATCCAGGTCACTTCTCGATGAGGTTTCGACATGTCCATTCGTGCGCAGCGCCACATAGTATTCCTCGCTCTCGAAACCCCCGGGGGATATCTCAACGATTCCTCTCAGGCAGGTAAAGAGATCCTGCACAGCGCATTGCGAATTTGTAGGATCGCCAATTCAAAGTTAAACAGTTGTCGGGTTCTGAAACTTCTCAACAGCCATATCTTTGATCCCTTTGAGATCAAGTTTCCCCGTTCCCAACAGCGGAATCTGCTCGACGGCTATCCAACTCGAACGATCAGGCATCCACAGATTGGGCAACCCTGTTTCGCCCAGTCGTTTCAGGAGGACCTCAACCGAGACCGACAGCGGCTTATGCAACACTACCAGCCTCTCCCCCCGCGCTTCGTCGGCAACAGCCGTCACCGCAAGTCGTACTGCGCCGCCGGGGACATCCAGATCAGCATCTGTCAGCGGTGAAAGTTCATCGAGGATTGCAGTCAGTTCCTGCTCGATACGAATATGGGGAACCATTTCTCCACCGATCTTGGAGAACCGACTCTGTCGGCCTGTGATTTTGATAAAGCCCTCATCGTCGATCAATGCAAAATCACCCGTATTATACCAGCCATCCTGAACAGACTCAGCCGTCTTATCAGGACGATTGAGGTATCCGAGCATCACATTCGGACCTTTAATCAATAACAACCCTTCAACATTCAGACCCAGATCTTCGCGCGTTTCAGGATCGACAACCTTTGCATCGACGCCATAAATCGGCTGTCCCACGGTCCCGATTTTATTCCCGATTTGTAGATACTGCTTGTCTTGTCCATCTGGCAAGTTCGATGACGTATACGGCGAGAGCTCCGTACACCCATACCCTTCCAGCGGCGTCACGCCAAACTTCTCTGCAAACTCGGCCACCATTTCCGGACTCATCTTCTCGGCACCCCCGGCGACCAGTCGCATGTGTGCAAACTGTTCGGGCGTGCAACGCTTCAGATACGTTTTCAAAAATGTAGGCGTTGCCAGCAGGATTGTTCCTTTGTACTGCTCTGACATCTTGCCGACCGTCCGCGCATCCAAAGGGTTGAAATGATACACCCCGCGCAGCGGATAATTGAGCACTGTCCACATCGAAACCGTAAACCCAAACGAATGGAAAAACGGCAAGACGCCAATCAACGTGTCTTCCTTGTTGAGTAAATACATGCGATCCATGGCAAACACATTGGAGGCAATATTCTGATGTGACAACATCACACCCTTGGGTTCTCCGGTCGAGCCAGAGGTGAAGATGATCGTCGCCATCTCATCGCGATCGATCTGATGCAAGCCCAGCCAGCGGCTGATCACAAAATCAGGCAGCAGATAAGCCATCGCCGCCGCCGTATTGCGTATCCCCGGAGTCACTTTTTCTTTGAGATCTTCCAGATAAACCAGTTCTGCCCCCTCAACTTTGACAGGACGTTTCTCCAGAAACCGACGGCTCGTGAGCACCGTTTTAATCCCGGCTTCCTTGATGCAATAGTTGATCACATCATCGGAAAGCGTGTAGTTCAAATTCGCGGTGACACGTTTACTCATCCCGACCGCGACGTTGGCAATCACACCTCCCACCGAAGGAGGCAGTAGCAACCCGACAATCTTCTCTTCCTTCGAGAAAACCTGCTGTTCTAAGACCTGGCGAAATGCCAGACACGACGCCAGCAGTTTGCCACCCGTCAGTTCCGTTCCGGAAGAATCCGCTACTTTGCTGCGAAACAAACTCTTTCGCGCCTGTGTAATAAATCCACAAACCGGGAGCGGTAGTTCTTCTCGATTCAGCTCGATGGCCTGATTGAGCAGCGTGACGACTTCTCGCCTGAGAGCAGCAGACGTTTTAACTCGACTTTGATCAACAGGTTGACCGGCAATCAAACGAATCCGGGAGCGAAATCGATCAGGAAAACGCCAGATCAAACGTTTGCGATAACTAAAAATACTCCCCCATAATCCATCGATGGCAATCGGCACGATTGGGCATCCCGATTTCTCGGTGATTCTCATCACCCCTTTCTGGAACGGCAGGATCAATCCATGACGACTGATCGCCCCTTCCGGGAAGATACAAACCGCTTCCCCGTTTCTCACCGCTTCCTCGGCCGTCTTTAATCCCGCCATGATCGCCTTCGGACCATCTTTGGGGCTGATCGGTATTGTCCCCATCAGTTCAGAAAGCCAGTTGATATACCACTTCTTGGTAAAATTCGCATACACCATAAACCGCGTCGGACGAGGCAACAATGCATTCATCAACACGCCATCCATCCATGAGAGGTGATTGGGAACCAGCAACACTCCCCCCTCGGCTGGAATATGGTCACGCTCATGCCACGTGATTCGATAAATCGTGTGCAGAAAACACCACACGATAAACCGCAACAATGGCACAAACAATGCCATCGCCGCATAAACGGCCACTGGAAGCGTGATCAATCCTGTCGCCAGAAAGACCTGAGAAGGATCAAATTTGAAAGTCTCACGGAGTACAAAAAACAATCCCATCGACAACAGCATAAACGCGTTCGTCAACGCATTGCCCGCTGCCAACACAGACCCCCGAATCGACGACGGGCTTTTGTGCTGCAAATAACTTTCCAGAGGAATGTAGAAAAACCCTGTCACTGAGCCGAGGATCAACAGCCAAAATCCGGTTTTATAAAACCCTGTCGAAATCCCCATCGCTGAGGAAGTTTCAATACTCATCCCCATCCAACCCAGAATCATCGATACGATCGCAATCCCAAACGCGCCCACCGGCACCATTCCCAGTTGAATCCGACCCGCCGACCACAGTCCTGCAATCACGCTGCCAATCCCCAGCCCGACCACCAACACCGGCATCAGATAACCAATCTGGACTTTGGGAAGTCGCAACACAAACTCCCCAAACGCATCGACATTAACCTGAAACAACAGCGCCACAAAATAGAAAAACGCCACTCCCAAAGCCGAATTCAGCAGCACCGGATGTTTCCACAACACACTCATCGCCGGTGCCAGTTCTGTCACCGGATTGACGGTCAACTGGCGATTCACATCAGCCGCCGGCTGGCTTTTCACTAGAAAACTACACAGCCAGCCAACCACTGCCACCCCCACCAACACCAACAGCGCCGGCCACATCGTGACCAATTGCCCCTCTTTGCTGTAGCAGGCATCATACAAAAAATAGCCCCCCGGAGTTCCCAACGCCGACCCCACAATCCCCAACATCATCAAATAACCATTGGCTTCTGAAATGTGAGACAGCGACTTGGTCTCGGGCACAATCCCCAGCTTCGCAGGTGCAAAGAGCGCACTTTGTGCCCCCATCAAAAAAACCAGCCCTAACAGCAGCCAGATATTTTCCAGCGGCACAATCAACGCCAGCACCAGCATCAACGCGATTTCGGCAAACTTGCAAGCCACCACCACGTTCCTTTTGGCATAGCGATCCGCCAAATAACCAGCCATCGGTGCCAACAGCAGCCACGGTAGCGTAAACGCGACAGCCCCCAGCGCCAGCGCCGCCGAGTTACCCGTTTCCACGCTCCCATACGTCTGCCCTAAAATGGACTGACCAATCTTGACCACAAACCAGCGACTGATATTGTCGTTCAGGGCCGTAAAAAACTGGGTTAACAGCAGCCCCACATAACTTGATGTCCATAAGATCTCCGAAGATCCTGGATTCGTGTGAAGGTCAACAGCTTCCGCATGGGGAGAGGAGGGGGTCGTCATGACGAGTTTGGTGTTTCTATCCAGTAGTGTCGATGGACCGCAACAATCGGTCACAGCTTCGATGCCTGACCAACCCCGATTTTGATACAACACTCAAATTCCGACAAGAGAGGTTCAGAAGATCAGACAGTTATGATCTAATTTCATCTCGCGGTTGGTTTAACAGGCGATTAGTTGAATAGTCCGATCATTCTCAACAAACTGTCAACAAAGCGTCCTTATTCTCAGTTGATTTCCAATCAGTGACGATCCCTGCCTCTTCCTTATGATAGACTGTCCCAAACTGCCACTTCACTCCATCAGATCGCCTTCTCCATGAACACCGAACTTCAATCAGCCCCTTCACAGCCCACCTTTGAAGACCTCTGTGATATGGAGATCGTCTTTTTCGATGGCGTCTGTGGATTATGTAACCGGTTTGTTGATTGGTGTCTCAAGCAAGACACCACGGGCAGGATCAAGTACGCACCATTGCAGGGCACAACAGCAAAGCGCCTGCTCGATCCCAAATATTTCGAACGACTCGACAGCGTGGTCTTTTACCAGCGCGGGAAGATTTCCACGCATTCGACCGCGGTGCTCAATCTCATGCACGAACTGGGATATTCCAGGCTCATCACAGTCCCGGGACTCATGCTCCCCGGCTTTCTCAGAAACTCAGCCTACGAACTGGTTTCACGCTCACGTTATCTCATCTTTGGCAAACGGGAGGCCTGCAGAATGCCCAAACCCGGCGAGCGCGACCGATTCCTGGAGTAAACGTCCCCACGATTATCACGGGGGACGCCTCTCGCATCATGCGCCAATATTAAACTACTCGGCTGTCTCTAACACAATGAATGGGCTCATCTTACGAGCTTTTTCAAACAGAGCATCTTTTTCTGCCTGTGACTTGGCAACAGCATATTTCGCGCGAATCTTACCAATTTGTTCACGACGCTTACGGCGACGGGCAATTTCTCGTGTGCGTTCTAGACGACCCATATCCAACACGTTCCTACTGACGGACCTGGAAAAACAACCGACTAAAACGTCTCAATCACGCTTCAATCAGCCTGAAAACGAACGCTCAGACTAACACGGCCAATGCCAATCGTCAACTCACGAGCCCAGGCCGGACTCAGACATTCTCAAACACACCTCGTTTTCCGAACCAATTGGCTCTAATTTCCTGTCCAGAATGTCATTTTTACAACCCACTTCATATCCCAATTGACCCCCTGAGCTCTTTCCGATACCACACGACGTCTCACAGGGTTCACCACAAAATCCTCTTCAGACTTTTTCGTAACAGGCGTGTTCGTCTGTCTGCGGGCCTCGTTTAAGATTGATGACAGCGCGGTCTCCGGTGGTTTGTGATGCCACGTTTTGCCGTTCTGTCGACTTTTCATTTCAGTTTGATCCAAGGAGATCGCGAATGTTACGCCCACGTTTTCTTTCCTACGCAGCCGCCATGGTGGCGACTGCAGGCATGGTCCTGCCCCTTTCAGCCATCGCCGGCGATGTGAAACAGGCAGCTCACACACAAACAGCCCCCGCGCCCGCTGCAGATATTCAGTTGACTGCTGATAATCAGTTCGTTGGCTCACTGGTCAACGCACAAGGTCAGCCCGTCGCTGGAGCCGAAGTCGTCTTCAAACACAATCAGAAAGAAGTCGCCCGCACGGTCACTGCTCAAGATGGTTCCTTCAGTTCCAGTCTGCCCCATGCCGGACTCTATCAGGTCAACGCCGGTCAGCAATCTGCGACCTATCGCGTCTGGACAAATCACACCGCTCCACCTAAAGCCGCTCCCAAAGCCCTCATGATCAATGGCCAAAACGCTGTCCGTGGACAGTTCGGTGGCTTGGATCTGGTCACAGTCGGCCTGTTTGCAACCACAGGTGTGGGGCTTGGTTTTGGGATCGCCAACAACCAAAAGCTCAACGATCTCGAAGACACCGTCGACAATCTCAGCCAAAGTCCTTAATTGACGTTGTCCACGATCACTCCGATTTATTAAAACAAAAAAGCATCCTCTCTCAGGAGGATGCTTTTTTCATGCACGTTTCCACCATCGCTGCAAGTACGCTCCGCTCCTGTGCCGTCAACCGTGCCTCGATCTCCAGGGCATAAAATCGCATTCCTTGAGCTTCTTTGTTCTCACACCCCTGCAACACTGGCTGAGTTAACTCAAGTTCTTTTAACAGTGGTTCCATTTTAACGTAGTCCTTGAGCGTCATCACAATATCCTGACTTTGATGGTCCCGCGCATGCGCACAAATACGCCTCATATCGTCCATGCCAAAATGATGATGATCAGGAAAGATCAATGTCCGTGATTGATCAAGCTCGACTCCCAGTTGACGAACCGTCTCGAAAAAATTCGCAGGCGCTCCAATCCCACAAAACGCCGTCACGCTCGCACCTCTCAAAATACTGACCTCATGCACGCCTCGATTTTGATCCAGTAATCGCGTCGCCT
>JBGSVC010000311.1:0-5393 GCA_041753175.1 Planctomycetaceae bacterium | reverse complement strand
CAGCGTCAGCCGAGGTTTCCTCAATGAGTTCTTTGAGCACCGTCAGCGATTTGCCACGCCTGATAATCAGGCCAGATGACAGACGTTCCAGGAGATCGTGGTCGAGAGCGTGAAGGTTTTGGTGGAGCCACCATTGCATGGCACCTCCGGGTTCCCAAGGGGCTTCTTCTTCCGGAGACCAGATGAAGAGCGGAATGACGGGGCCACCGTGTTCTCGGGCTGCTAATAAGGCGCGATTGTCAGAAAGCCTTAAGTCTTTACGAAACCAGAGAATACAACTATTGCTCATGAATTGGGCCTATGATGAGAGCGACTTGGTATTTGATCAGATCCTGGGGATTTATAGACCTGCCTGCCGGGTCAGACGAGTCGTCATTCTACTCACTTTTTGCGGAATTCCACGATGGGGGGCCATTGGCTGGCTTGAAAAACAAAGTCAATTTCCGTTAGACTCTGCGATTCTGATTTTGTGCGGATTCTCCGTGCGTGACTCTGACAAGTACGGTGGCTGCAACTTCATCCCGGGCCCACGTTGTGGTGCCTCCTCCTCTTACTTTCGGTAAATATCGTCCCATGAAAAAAGACATTCATCCTGATTATCATCCCGTGGTTTTCATGGATACCGGTTCTGGCGAAAAATTCATCACACGCTCAACGATTCGTAGTAAAGACAAAATCAAGTGGGAAGACGGTCAGGAATATCCCCTGGTAAAGGTTGATATCTCTGCATTCTCTCACCCGTTTTATACCGGGCAGGTCAAATTTGTTGACGCAGCCGGTCGTGTGGAGAAATTCCATAAGAAATTTAGCAGCAAAACACGTGGTGTGAAAAAAGAAGAGTAATTTTCTGATTGATTCCTGCCCGTTTTTCCTGACCAACACAGATGAAAAACGGAACGAATCGAGAGTCAGTCAAACTGCTCATCTGGACGTTAGGCTCCAAATCAACTATAAAAACCGACAGCCTGCTGTCGGTTTTTTTACGTCCCAAGACTGAATAATTTGAAGATGTCATTATGGCGATGTTAACGCCCCATACGCTGCTGACGACGCATTTGTAGCTCCGTCGAAATGATGGTTTGCTCGCTGTTGCGCGTTCCCGATCAACGATTCTCCCCTGGCATATTGATCGGCTTCCAATCTTCCCGACATCTCTTGCATTCACACACAGAAAGTTTCACGCCGATGTTTCCGTCACTTGAAACCAAATATCAGCGATTTCTCGAACTCGAAAAACAGCTTCAAGATCCCGAAGTTCTCAACAATCAGACGAAAATGCTGGCCGTTCAAAAAGAGTATGGTGGCCTGCAAAAACTCGCGAAGGTCATGCGGGAATATCACACGCTGGTCGATGAGATTGAAGCAGCCGAGATGATGATTGAAGAAGAAAAAGATCCCAAGTCACGTGAATACTTCGAAGCGGAACTGGAAGGTCTGCAGGCCAGACTTGATGGAATGAAAACCGATCTGGAAGACATGGCGACTGCGGGGGATTCGATCACACGGGGAGGTCTGATCCTAGAAATTCGAGCCGGAACTGGTGGGGAAGAAGCTACGCTGTTTGCCCGCAATCTATTGGAGATGTACTCCAAATACATCGACATTCAGGGGTGGAAGAAAGAAATTCTGGATCTCTCACCTGCCGAAATGGGAGGTATTAAAGAAGTCGTGATGGCGGTTTCAGGAGAAGGGGCGTATCACCGGTTGCAGTTTGAGTCTGGTGGCCATCGTGTTCAGCGTGTGCCTGAGACCGAAACGCAAGGGCGAATTCACACCTCTGCGGCGACGGTTGCTGTGCTTCCTGAGGCAGAGGATGTCGAAATTGATATTAAAGACGAAGACCTACAAATTGATACCTATCGGGCATCAGGACCAGGGGGTCAGAAAGTCAACAAAACAGAATCTGCCATTCGCATCACCCACATCCCGACGGGAACTGTCGTGACCTGTCAGGACGAAAAAAGCCAGCATAAAAACCGGGCAAAAGCCATGAAGGTGTTGAAAAGCCGAATTCTCGAAGTCAAACAGCGTGAGTCTGAGCAGGAACGCTCCGCGACTCGACGAACTCTGATTGGCACGGGTGATCGCAGCCAGCGAATTCGGACTTATAATTTTCCTCAAAGCCGGATTACCGATCATCGGATCGGTCTGACGGTTTATAAACTCGACATGGTGATGCTTGGGCAGTTGGATGAACTGATTGACGGGTTGTTGGAATTCGACCGTCAGGAACGTCTGAAAGGTGATGCCGTCGAGAGTTAGTCGGAATTTTTGAAGTGGATTCCTGACACTCATTTTCCCCGGATCGCCCTCCCCATTCTCTGAACGAATCTCATCTCTTATGGCCGACACCAAGCAAGAAGATATTTGGACGGTCGGTCGTATTCTCACCTGGACGACAGACTATTTGAAGAAGCAGGGGGCCGGCAATCCGCGTCTGGATGCGGAAGTTCTGCTGGCTCATGCGCTGCAAAAGTCACGCATCCAGCTTTATACGATGTATGAGACGCCGCTTTCTGAGGGACAACGAGCAACGATGCGCGGTCTGGTCAAGCGTCGGGCTGCTCACGAGCCGGTCGCCTATCTGGTTGGGCATAAAGAGTTTTTCAGTCTCGATTTTGAAGTCAATCAGGCGGTGCTGGTGCCGCGACCTGAGACTGAAATCCTCGTGATGCATGCCATTGAAATTGCACGGGAGTCTTATCACGACAAGCCACTTTCCGTGATTGATCTATGTACCGGATCGGGCTGCATTGCGATTTCAGTGGCGAATACTTTGCCCCGCGCGACGTTGGTCGCTACTGACATCAGCACAGAAGCTCTCGAAGTTGCTGTTCGAAACGCGAAAAAACATCAGGTTCTTGAACGCATTGATTTTCGTCAGGGTGATCTTTTTGGCGCTCTGGCGGTCCATGAGACATGTGATCTGCTGATCTCCAATCCTCCGTATATTCTGACGAAGGATCTGGAGGGGTTGGAGCCTGATGTCCGTGAGCATGAACCGATTCAGGCGCTGGATGGGGGGAGCGATGGTCTGGCGATCATTTCAACGATCCTGCGTCAGGCCCCCAAACATATCAACCCGGGTGGTTTTTTGTTGATGGAAATGACTCCGGAACTGCGTGAGCCGATTGATCAACTTCTCAAAACGTCTGGGGCGTATGGGAAAACGGAGTGGATCAAAGACTACTCTGGACAGATTCGACATCTTCGGGCACGATTGGCAGTGTAACAGGGTATTGATAATCGACGTTGTGTTGGTTTTTACAGATTGATTAACGTCAGAAGCGGGACGTTATTAAAGGTTTCATCGTTGGTTGCTGTTGCCTGCTGAGTTATTCAGGGGGCTTCAGTCAGCCTTGTGGACACTCAGACAGGACAAGGATGTCCCATGGATTTATTCGTCATTGAAGGCGGCGCCCGACTCTCGGGACGCGTCAAAGTACACGGCGCCAAGAATGCTGCCCTCCCGCTGATGGCGGCTTCACTGCTCACCCTGGAGCCTCTCCATTTGACAAACATGCCAGTTCTTGCGGACATCCGCTCGATGACTGCATTGCTTGAGACGCTGGGTGTGGAAATTGAACATGATCGGTCAACTGAGTCGATGATATTGCAGACTCGCCATGAAGAAAACGCGATCGCCAGCTACGACATCGTCCGAAAAATGCGGGCCAGTATCTGTGTACTCGGACCATTGCTCGCACGACGCGGGCGGGCTGTGGTGTCTCTTCCGGGTGGGTGCAATATTGGCCATCGTCCCATTGATTTACATCTCAAAGGTCTGGCGGCCCTGGGGGCTGATCTTCGTATCGAACGCGGTTATGTGGTTGCCCAGGCTGATCGATTGAAGGGAAATTCGATTGATCTGTCGGGGCCGCATGGGAGCACAGTGACGGGGACTTGCAACATCCTGACGGCTGCGACGCTGGCCAAAGGCGAAACGATTATTCGTGGAGCTGCCCGAGAGCCTGAGGTCATCGATTTAGGACACGCCCTGGTGGCGATGGGAGCACGGATTGCAGGACTGGGAAGCTCGACTCTCGTCATTCAAGGAGTCGACCAACTCGGACCAGCCTGTCATCAGATGATCCCGGATCGGATAGAAGCGGCCACGCTGATGTGCGCGACCGCGATGACCTCCGGCCAGGTGACACTCGAAGGAGTTGCGTCGCATCATTTGACTTCTGTGATCAATACGTTGGAAACGATGGGCTGTCAGATTGTCAAAACCGGGTTGGACAGTCGCGAGACACTGATGATAAAAGGGCCGGATCGATTGAAGCCGATTGAGCTGTCAACCGGACCTTATCCGGAATTCCCCACAGACGTCCAGGCCCAGATGGTGGCATTGGCCTGTCGAGCGCAGGGGCGTTCCAGAATTACTGATCGCGTTTTTCCAGATCGGTTCATGCATGTCTCGGAATTGGCTCGCTTAGGAGCCAGAATTCGTCAGGAGGGTTGCACGGCCGTCATTGACGGGGGCGTGCCTTTGCTGGGAGCCCCCCTGATGGCATCTGATCTTCGTGCCTCGGCGGCGCTTGTTTTAGCAGGGCTGGCCTCTGAGGGGCAAACTGTGTTGCGAAGAATCTATCATCTCGATCGTGGCTATCAGCAACTCGATGTGACTCTTGCACATCTGGGAGCCCGGATCCATCGTCAAACAGACCAACCCGAAGAGGTGCCCCATCTCATCTCTGCAGAATCCGCGAGCATTTCATCGAGAGAGCTTGAAGAGATGTTATTGCCTCGAACAGGTTTCAAGGAAGCAGCGTAGGAGGTTGAGGATTGGCTGGAACGTTGCCTTGAGTATTCCTGAACAAAGTTTTGAGTGTTCTACCCATCTATGATGCTGGCAAGGAAAATAATGGACTGGATGACGTGGTATCAGGGACTGGAAAAGCCTTCGTGGACACCGTCGCCGGGCACGATTGGCCTGATCTGGCAGTGTCTTTATCCGATTATCTTCGTCACTTTTGGCGTGGTCTTTTTCCGAGTTTGGAAACGGACACTTCCTGTCTGGTGTGCCTGGCCTTTTCTGATCAATCTGATTGCCAATCTCCTGTTCACACCAATTCAGTTTGGTCTACGAAACCTGACGTTGGCTTCATTGGATATTCTCATCGTCTGGGTAACGATTCTGTGGATGATGGCTGTCATCTGGAAGCATGCCAGATGGATCGCGCTGGCTCAAATTCCGTATTTGATATGGGTCAGCCTTGCCACGATCTTGCAACTCTCGATCCTGGCCTGGAATTGACCAACTTAGTACAGAGGCGCGTTTCATCAACATGAATGCGACTCTGAGATCGCAGATTTCTCATCAGGATGCTGATGACGATCGTGTGATGAGTTCAAAGACCCATTCCCCGCGGAGGGAATAGAGTTTGAAG
>JBGSVC010000310.1:0-6028 GCA_041753175.1 Planctomycetaceae bacterium | reverse complement strand
ACGGACTTCAGCAAAAACTTCCGTCGGGAAAGCGCGGTTGTTCAAGGTCTTGATTTCTTTGAAAACTCACTCGGGGGTGCAGGAAGTTGGGAACTCAGTTTCCCTGCCCCTGATGATCTCTCCCCTGAGTATCTTGAGAACGTCCGAAAAGCTGCCAGCGAACTGCGTGAACTCAAAATCGATGGCGAACCTGCCGTCACCAAAGTCATCGCCTACACTGACCCCATGGACCTGATGCCTTCCGTCAAACTCTGGGGAAACGATTTCGATTATAAACGCAGTCTTCTCAATGAATTTCAACCCGAGTTCGAACCGAGCATGTACAACCAAAGCGCCGGACGTATGCGTATCATCTTACGATCCATTGAACGACAGCCTGCCCAACGCAAACTCGACATGATCAAAGGCGCGCTCGAGATTGGCAAAAAATACTTCGGCCCCGAAGTCTCCGCCACCGGGATGTTCGTGCTCCTGGCTTATCTCATCGAGTCGCTCCTCGCCGACCAACTCACCAGCTTTTTGCTCGCCGCGGTGGGAATTATTCTGATTATGGGCATCTCGTTTCGAAGTTGGAAAGTCGGTATCCTTTCCATGATTCCCAATATTTTCCCAATCGTGCTTCTCATTGGCACACAAGGCTGGCTGGGCATGCCGATCAACATCGGGACTGCCATGATCGCCAGCGTCTCTCTGGGACTCACGATTGATTCCAGCATCCACTATCTGGCGCGATTTTTTGAAACGTATCGCGCGGGTGGGTCACGCTCTGAAGCCCTGGAATCCTCTCACTCCACGGTCGGGCTGGCGATGGTCCTGGCGAACGTGGCGCTGGTCTGCGGATTCAGCGTCTTAACGCTGTCTCACTTTCTGCCCCTGGTTTTCTTTGGAGTCCTTGTGAGCATTGCGATGCTCGGCGGCCTGTTGGGGAATCTTATTCTGCTGCCTCTCCTCCTGCGATGGGTCGTCAAACCCTGAGATCTGTCTGCCCTTAGTCAATGACCAGCCCAAAGGCTTAGTTCAATCTCTGTTTCTACTCCCTTCCTTTCGCCACATTCTTGAGCATACTTGCAACCAGAGCTGTCCAGCCTGTCTGATGCGATGCTCCCATTCCACGTCCATTGTCGCCATGAAAGTATTCATAAAACAGAATGTGATCTTTGAAAAATGGATCGCGATTAAACAAGTCGACACCACCATTAAACGGACGCTTCCCGTCTTTATCAGGTAAAAACAGGCTCGCGAGTCGACGTTCAATCTCTCGCGCGACTTCCTGCAGCGTCATTTCAACTCCAGATCCCGTCGGGCATTCGACCTTGAAATCATCGCCGTAGTATTCGTGATATCGTTCCAATGCTTCGATCAACAGATAATTGATCGGAAACCAGACCGGTCCCCGCCAATTGGAATTCCCGCCGAACATCCACGAATCGGATTCTGCGGGATTGTATTTCACGGTTTCCTGTCGACCACCGGCATCGAGCACAAACGGATGCTCTTCATGGACCTTCGAAAGCGAACGGATCCCATAAGGCGATAAGAATTCCTTCTCATCGAGCATGTATCGCAGCATTCTCACAAAGCGATCATGTGTTGGAATTGAGAGCAGTCGCATCCCGGGCGTGCCATCTTCCAAACGCTCCATATACGACATGAACTTCGTGATGTCTTTGGTATACCTCAAAAACCACTGCGTTCGCTTATAAAACCCGGGTAGCTTCTTGATCGCTGAATCGTAAATCACATCGACCGTCAACAGGGGCATCAGCCCCACGATCGAACGAATCTTCAGCGGAATGCTCTCATCGCCGACGCGCAGATGGTCATAGTAAAATCCGTCCTCATCATCCCACAACCCGGTCTGCTCGTGGGTATTCATTGCTTTGGCGATCGCGATGTAGTGCTCGAAGAACTTGGATGCCATATCGCCATAGGCCTGATGTTCCTCTGCCAGTTCCAACGCCATCGACAGCATGCTCGATGAGTAAAATGCCATCCATGCTGTGCCATCGGCCTGTTCCAGATATCCTCCGGTCGGCAAAGGCTTGGAACGATCAAAGACTCCGATATTATCCAGCCCCAGGAACCCGCCGGCGAACACATTTCGACCGCTGATATCCTTGCGGTTGACCCACCATGTGAAATTCAACAGCAGCTTCTGGAAACACCGCTTTAGAAAATCCTTATCTCGTTTGCCAGGAGGCCCCGATGCCTGATACACACGCCAGCACGCCCAGGCATGCACGGGCGGATTAGCATCCGAAAGTTCCCACTCATACGCTGGCAACTGTCCGTTGGGATGCATATACCATTCACGCAAAAACAACAACAACTGCTCCTGGGCAAACTTGATGTCGATGTGTGCAAAGGGCAGCATGTGAAATGCCAGATCCCACGCGGCATACCAGGGATACTCCCATTTGTCTGGCATCGAGATCACATCCCGATTAAACAAATGGCTCCAATCGCTATTGCGACCGTATTGACGACTCTCCGGCTGTGGGGGCATGTTTGGATCACCCTGAAGCCAGTCCTTGACCACGTAATGATAAAACTGCTTGCTCCACAATAATCCTGCATACGCCTGTCGTGTGACTAATTTCTCTTCCTGCGTTTGCGACTGCGAAATCACTTCGCGATAATAGTCATCAGTCTCATTGATCCGCTTTTCAAACGTCGAATCAAAGTCAGCTCCGAAGGCCGCTTCGGGCTTTTCCTGACCATCAGCCAATCGCAGACGCAGGGTCTTCGATTCCCCCGGTTTGAGCTTCAAGCGATAATAGGCCGCTGCTTTTGTCCCGACCGGGTTGGGGTTACTTGCTTCCAGATTCTGATTGACCACAACTTCGTGAAAGGCATCCTTGCAATATTTGGAGACATTCTCGCTGTTGTAGAGTCGCTTGTTGTTGGTCTCATTTTCTGTGAACAACCAACGCGGATTCTTCCCCTCAAAGGGCTCAGCCCAGAAATGATGACGTTTCAGCGTTTCATGATCACAATATAAATCTTCCCGTTTCCCCTCACGCCAGATTCGTGGCTTGACCCAACAACCTTCGTGCTCGCAACCCCAGATCCAGGTATTTCGAAACCAGATCGTCGGCAACACATGACACTCCGCCACATCCGGCCCGCGATTGGTCACTGTGATCCTGACCAGCAGATCTCCAGGACTGTTCTTTGCGTATTCCGTCTGCACATCGAAATAGCGATTCTCGTCAAATAACCCCAGATCGACCAGTTCCAGTTCCGGGTCCAATCGAGAACGCTCTTTCGTCTTCGAGACCAATTCATCATACGGATAGCGTTTCTGCGGATACTTATACAACGCCTTCATATAGGAATGCGTCGGCGACGAGTCCAGATAACAATAATACTCTTTTACGTCTTCACCATGATTTCCTTCCGGACCTGTCAGACCAAACAATCGCTCCTTTAAAATTGGATCTTTGCCGTTCCACAACGCCACCGAAAAACACAACCGACATTCCCTGTCGGTAATTCCCATTAACCCATCTTCTCCCCAACGATATGCCCGACTACGAGACTGATCGTGAGTGAAGTGGAACCAGGGTTTACTGTCGGCTGAATAATCTTCCCGAACCGTCCCCCATGCTCTCTCTGATAAATAAGGTCCCCAGCGCTTCCAGTTGGCCCCCGGTTCGCGTCGCGATTCTGCCTGCAATCGTTGAAATTCCAGCGTATTTTGTACGGTCATAAATAAGGGGCAGTCATTTATTATGGACGGTCATGGGAGTTACTGGACGGCATGAAAAAGCCATCATGCCCGCTTCAAAAACAAGTTTGGATCATCCCGAAACCGGCGTTGAAAATCATCATTGAAATTGATTGGTGCACAAACAAATGTCCGCGCAACATCTTCTATTCTAGGGATTTCCACACAGATGCAAGCACGAATCCTTTGAATCAACCCAATTTGCACACCGCCTGTTTTTCGGTGATCTCCATTTCATTTGTAACATCTGCAAAGTCCTCTTTTCATTCTTGACAGGATTCGCTAAAGTCACAGACCAAACTGAAATTAAAGGAGAAATTCTCTCTTTTGAACCTCAGACTTCCCTACTTTTTGATATTCATTCCCTGTAAATATCTTCGACTGAAGTTTATTTCCTGACCTGTTCTCCGGGATGTTGAACACAGGATTTGTTGACTCACAGTTGTTTTTTCAAGACTTTCGGAAAGGAGTCCGTGATGTCTTACGAGTCGTTTCGGCTGCTGCACTGCCATGCCCCCAGACTCGATGCCCAGATTGAGGATGTCGCCGATGTTCCTGCTGCGCACTGTCACCTCCTTGAAGATGCGACTCTGAACGCCTTCGACAATGCAATCACCGCTGCCATCGAACACCATGTCGATCTTGTCCTCATCACGGGTTCACTCTTCGCCGACGACAAGCCCACACTCCGCGGCCTTGTCCGGCTTCGCGACGCCCTCAGCTGCCTGGCGGAAGAAGAGATCGTTGTCTATTTGACCTGTGATGAGCAGATCCAGCGGCTCCTCCAAAATAGTGTCTGGATCGGACAAGGCGATGTCCGATTTCTTTCTCCTTTTCAAAAACAACCCATTGCACTGGAACGCGACAATCGGCCCTTGGCGTCCATTTGCTTTCAGCAACCTCAACTCGATGACCGCACTTATCGCTTTGATCCCCCACAAGGTGTCTACGACCGACAACCCCATGTCAAAGTCAGCAATTCCTCGCTGTTTTCCATCGGCATCCGCACGGGATACACGGGCGAACCGGTGGAAATTTCGGGAGACTATCGTCCCGATCTGATGCTCCTATGCGGCGAAGAATTCGAACTCACTCCCGCCGGGAATGATGTTCACGAAATTTTTACAGGCCCTCTCCAGGGAACGACCCGACGTCACACCGGGGTCTTCGGTTGCTCGCTGATTGTCGTTAACGAACACAAAGACGTCCGACATTCCTTCATCGCCTGTCAAGCCGTGCAGCGCGAACATTCTCTCATCCATCAGACCACAGACATGGACCAGGCTGCTTTGCTCGAAGCCATGCAGCAACATCTCGACAAACTGAAAGTCTCCTCATCCACAAGCGTGTTAATCTGCGAATGGAATCTGGAAGGCTACGACGAGCATCATCAATCCCCGAAATCATCCAAACGCTATCGCTGGTCAGAACAATCCACTGTCCAGAATCGATATCATCATTCCTCGACAACCCCGTTTCCTTTTCACAAGCTGACTAATCCCACGCGGATCCCGTCGATTCATCATCGCTTTTCAGCCTCCGATGAACTGCGTCTGCCGAGTCTTTTGGAACACCATCAGCTCGCGCAGGAATATCTCAAGCTCGCCGAAGAATTTTTCCCGGAAGAAATCGATGCTTTCAGCGAGCATCTGCAAAAGTGGTCTTCGGGCCTTCCCCCGGAGTTAGCCACACGCATGCAGAATGTCGATCGTGACAAGCTCATTGAGTTCGCCGTCAATTATGGTACACACTGGTTCGTCCAGGCAGCAGAGGAGGTGTCCGCATGAAGTTGACCCATCTGGAAATTGATCGATTCGGTATCTGGCAAGACCTCGACCTCCCCCTCGAGTCGCAGGGCGTCAGCCTTTTTTACGGTCCCAATGAAGCCGGGAAATCAACACTTCTTAAATTCATTCGGTGGATGCTCTATGGGCAACTCAACCGTCACGACCACGCCCTCTTTACGCAATCGAGCCGACACGAAAACTTTCGCTCAGGAAAAGTCACCTTCGAAGCGCAGGGACGCTCCCACAAGCTCACGCGCCATTACAGTCCTGAAGCCGAGAACGATACTCTCAAACTCAGCGACCTTCCTGAAGGTGGCCCCAGCCTGCGTGTCCTTCAGGATTTGTTGCAGCACACCTCAGGTGATCTCTATGAATCCATCTACGCCGTCGGCCTGAAAGAACTACAGGAACTCGGCACTCTTCAACAGGAAGAAGTCGCCAGTCGGATTTATGGCCTCTCCTTGGGTCCAGAGGGCAAACAGTTCCTGAAAGTTCAAAACTTCGCGACCAG
>JBGSVC010000309.1:0-8307 GCA_041753175.1 Planctomycetaceae bacterium | reverse complement strand
CCAGCAAAATGTTCAGAAGTGCACCATCGGACTTCCATCCCCAAAGCCAGCAAATAATGACGGGAAAATGGTCAATCCCTCGCAAATCCAGTCATGCAGACGTGGATAAAAGGATGGCAGGGGAGATTCGGGAACAACATGTAACGGTTATAACGAATGATATTGACAAAGCGCTGGTCCAGATCCTGAGTAACGCACGACTTATTCAAATCATGCTCAATTTTGGAGGTCGAACACGCCGAATATATAGGTCAGACGGTTGGCAACGAAACCACCTCGGAATCGTTGCCCAATGATTACAGGGAAGTGATCGCTCGTTCCGACGAGAACTGTTGATTGGGGGGAATGGACATTGAGGACGATCCGCGAAGAGAGCAAGATGCCACTTGCGCTGTCTGGTCCGCGCCCCCGCCCATATCTGCAAAGATATGAGCTTTTATGGCGGTGAGCTGCTTTGTAAGCGGACCACTGTGCGATGTTGATTTCAGCAATGAAGTCAACCTATCGCAAAATGTATACGTTATGTTGAGGCAACCCTTCGTTAGAACTCCCGCGTTCTAACGTTCAAGAGGCAACGACGTTTTTTTTAATACCCTGAGACGGCCCCGAAGCACAAGTTTGGTGGTGTTTGCCACGGACCCACGGGCTAGGATAGCCGACCATCGATCGTTGACGGGGTGAGTATGCAGAAGGCCCGCCTCCTTCTGGATGACACTTTACGTGATTGGAGAAGCCCGCAATGAGGACGATCTTCACGACTGGCCAGGTAGCTAAAATCTGTAAAGTCGCCCCTCGAACCGTTTCCAAATGGTTTGATTCCGGCAGACTCCGTGGCTACCGGATTCCAGGTTCGCAGGACCGCAGAATTCCACGCGAACATTTGATTCGCTTTTTGAAAGAACACGGCATGCCACTCGGCGAGCTGGAAGACGAAGCCATGGGCAAAATGCTCCTGGTCGGAGTCGACCCGGTTGTCCGATCCGGCTTGACGGAATTCATCTCTGCCGATGAATTTAAAATTGAAACGGCAGCCAGCGGATTCGAAGCCGGGATTCAGGCTGAAGCACTTCATCCTGATGCCGTCATCATCGATTTCGCCATGGGTCGTCAGGAAGCCCTGATGATCGCCCAAAATCTGAAAAAGAATAACGACTACGCTGAAACCGTGCTCGTTGGTCTCCTTTCAGATGACGACAACGCCATCGGTTTCGACCGAACGTTGTTTAACGAAACGTTCCGAAAACCTTTCGACGCCGCTCTGCTTGCAGAACGTGTCCGAACTCTGGTTTCACGACGTAAACAACTTGCGTAAAGAGTTCCTGATCCCAGGTCCTCCACACTCAAGATGATTATAAAAAACCCGCGGCTGACATTTCGTCGGCTGCGGGTTTTTTTACGCGCCCAGCCTAACATCACAAAAATCAATTCTCGCACACCGCCATGCCCAAAACCGCGAATGGTGCTAAGTGTCAACCTGCCAACAGTCCACACTCTCCCAACCAAACTCCTCTCGACATACTTTAAAGTTCGAGGTATGGTCCTGCCGATTATAACGGTAACGTTCCCATCAGGGACTATTCTGCAAGGAGGCTTTCGTCATGCCCACAACCAACCCAGACTTCCTCAACGGAGTCCCTGAGTTGTTAATCTTACAACAACTCACCATTCAGCCCATGCACGGCTACCAACTCGTCGAACGGCTACAACTGGCCGGTAACGATATCCTCAAATTTGGCGAAGGCTCGATCTACCCTGTCCTTCACAAACTCGTCCAAAAGAAACACCTCAAAAGCACCCGCGAAAAAGTCAACGGCCGCATCCGCGTCACCTACGAATTGACACCCTCAGGACAAGCTCACCTGGCTGCCTCCTCGCAACGCTTCACTCAAATCACCGGCACCGTCCTCAACATTCTCAGAGGAGCATCCCATGTGGCAGCCTGATGATTTCAAAACGCTCTTTCAACAACTCAGACGCCACGGCTTGCCCCTGCAATACAGCCGCTCGATCATCGAAGAACTCACCTCTCACCAACAGCTAGCCATCGACGCCGATCGAGAGCTCCATCTCGGAACTCTTCACGATCTTTGTGCTCGCTATGTTCGCCAATACCGTCAGGGAAGCTGGCTCGGACGCTTCCCGGGAATCATCTTGTTTGTCTCCGGCCTGTTCATTTCCTTTACCTTCTGGATCTTCTTCGGCTTGCTGGGCGTCGAAATCTATTCTGCCCTCGAAACGATGTGGTACGACAATCACCATACCACGATGGCCATGTCATTCGGTGCTCACTTGGCCGCGTTCGTGAGCGAATGGCTTCCGCTGATTGCTGCCGGCTACGTCATGAGATGGCTGGCGCTCCGAACTGGTCGAGGCCCATGGGCCTATGCCATCGCCCTGTTTTGGCCCACGCTCCTGTTGTTGGGCAGCCAGGTCAACGTCGAACTCCCCACCCTCATGGATGAAGGCGACCTCACGATGGAAATCGGCTTCGGCACCCAACTGATGATGAACTATCCCTACGCCATTCTCATGATGGCCTGCCTCTGTTGGTCACACGTCCGCGTCCGACACCAGGAACAGAAATTCATCCAACACCTCTCAGCCCAAACCTGATTCACAACTTCAATATCATACGCCAAGGAAGGCAATCTCATGTTGTGCTTCTCAAAATACGCCCCCATGCTCATGCTCCTGCTGACGGTCTCAACGGGATGTCAGTCGATGCATCACACAGAAACTGCCTCTAACGATCCCCAATTCGAATGCGGCAACCGTCGACCCATCGTCGACGCCGTCGGCTGGACCTTCGGCATCGGCGAACGAATTTCGCTCTGGCACTGGCGCGCAGGCAATCACCACATCTCCCCAGAAACCCAGGCTGATATCGCCGCCTACATGGAACGCAACAATCTCGATGATGTCAAAGTACGCATCAACCAATACGACCCCGCAGGCGAATGGACAAGGCTCACTCAAAACGACGCCATGCACCCCGGCTGGCGCTACACCTTCGGAACACTCAGTTGGCTCGGCTACACCGTTTTCCCCGGACGCATCTTCGGTGGCGACGACTACAACCCCTACACCAATTCCATCTACGTCTACTCAGACATCCCCTCCATCGGCATCTCTGAAGCCGCCTACGCCAAAGATGTTCACCAACGAAAACACCCCGGACTCTACGCCTTCTCTCAAGGCATCCCCGGCTTAAATCTCATCCACGAAAATAAAGCCGTCAACGAAACCCTCGACGACACACTCGCCTATGGAGATACTGACGACCTCAAAGAAGTCTACGAAGTCCTCTATCCCAGAATCGGCGGCACCACCGGTGGAGCCATCGATTCCTATGTCACCCTCGGCAACACCAACGGCATCTTCGGCCTCGGCGGTCTCCTCGCCGGACACGCCATCGGCCGTCGCAACAGCAGCCAGGTCACAGACGACTATATCGCCCAACTCCGCCAGCAACGCCACATCATCCTCCCCGAACCCAACTTCGACCCCGACCAAACGCCGTGGACCATGGCCCACCTCGAAGAGCATCCAACCCAGGGCATCACCTTATCAGGACTTGAAATAGTCCAGTAATTCAAGCCCTCATCAGCCAACCGAGATCGATCAATGCTATCTCGAAAAACAACACGAGCCGACAACACATCGCGGTCTTCTCATGTCCGACACAAACAATCATCAACACCCCAAGTAACCGATGCCCTGCTCCCAGCTTTCACCTCAGCACACTAAATAAATAATGAACAGCCTTCCCACCGACCTGCATACCCACCTTGTTAGTGCGACAGCTTCTTCTTTTTCAATTTGAGGGCTGGGCTTTCAATCAAATGCCACGACAACACTGCCAGTAAAACAGTGATCGCCAGACACGTCACCAGTTGAGGCAACTCTTTCTCCAGGAGCAGATTCACCACCGGCATATGATAGATGTAGATCCCGTAAGAATAATCTCCGGTCAGCTTCCATACCGGAAATGCATACGCCAACCAAAACACCACGCCCATGAACGACAGATAATACAATAAACCGAGTTGATTGCTCTGATGCTCAAAAAGTTCCGGCGGCAAGCTCGAACGTGTTGACAACACCCAAATCAACACCATCCCCAGTATCCCCCCGATCCCAAGCCCATGCCTGTGTCGATAACACCACCCAAAATTCAGATACACCAGCATCCCGACCGCGAACATCCATCCCCACGTCAACGGCGTCAGCAACAGATAATCTCCCAGATTCTTGCTCCCCACCGCAGGCAGGATGTCCCTGATACTGAGGACATAAAATCCCCAGGCAATCAATCCCATTAGTAGCGCAGTTGCCTGCGTGCGCCTGAGTGTGCGTCCCACCAGGATCACTATCGGCAACATCACATAAAACAACAATTCGACAGTGATCGTCCACAACGATCCATTGACCACTCCCACTCCAAACTCACGAAACAACTTCGGATTGAAACCTTGACCAATCGTCAACTGGGCAACACTCCAAACGCCAATCGTAGAGACGTTCTGAAACAACCATCCAGGTCCATAACAGGCCACCAGAAAACCGATCGATAACAACGTAACCGCAATCAAACCAGGGTAAATCCGCAGGACACAGTTTTGAACATACACCTTCAGGCTGCCACTGTTGAGAAATGATGCAGTGATCAGAAAGCCGCTGACGAAAAAAAACGCCGGCACCCCAGGGACAATATTGATCTGCCGAATCCACGCCAGATCCGTCCCCAGATGTTCGTTGGCATGAAACAGAACCACTTCTAAAGCAAAGAGAATCCGCAAGACGTCGAAATTGTTTTCTCGAAAATGCTCGGGTAATCCTTGAGAAGGTTCTGGCATACGCAGTTTTCATTGACGTGGAAGAGATGAACACTCAGAATGTCGACAACAGTGCTTGATCATCGGATGATCTCCTGAGACGACAGACACTAAAGGATCAACTCCTGCCTCGTCAAGATCCAGTCAAGATCCAGTCAAGACTCAACTCACCCAAAGCTGTGAGCATGGCACGCAGTGCTTAATCAACCACGAACATCCTACACCGCCAAAGCCTTGACCCAGCCTACGCGACTGAAGGCCCCCCCACAGGGAGCGCGGGATTATATTGATACGGTGGCAGTGATCATGCAAAAACTAGTTTTCGTAGGGTGCGTCAAGGCTTTGCGGACGCACCCAGATGAGCGGTCATGAGCAACCAGCAAGAAATGGAATCAACAACAACCGCAGCACATCGCAGCTTCCGTTGGGGATAAAGATGCTGCGTCCCCAAAGCCTTAACCAACCTTCGCGACTAAACAAGAGGGTCAACGAAAGCACGCGCAGGTACCGGAGCTGTAGAACATGTTTACGAGTCGCAGTGCAACGCCAACGTCGGGAATGGTATTGCATTTTTGAACGACGAGATCATGGCCTCCATACGTGAAACGCACTTCCGTCATATCATCACTTTCATCTCTGTATTTCCAATCACCGTCATAGTTATGAAGACAAACACAATCGCTTCTGCCAGAGACAATCAGAGTCTCGCCACAGTCTTCGGCGTCGCCGGTAGTGAGTTGAATAACCGGAAACTGGCGACCGTCGAGCCGCCGAATGGCCTGTTCCACGTCTTGCTATGATGGGGCTTGAGTCGTCAGTGTTGTCCATGGACGCGCGTCACCGAAGTAACGAAACGCATACAATACGAAAGACGGTGCATTGTATTGACCAGTCATTTTGATGGAAATCGTTAATTCAAATATGGTCAGTTGGCGTAACAACTATTCGACCGCCGAAGAGTGGTGGAATTGTGCTGTAGTTTCGCGGTCTGACATAGACCTGTCAATCTTGATGCATCAGAATCTCACACGCATGACGACAGCTCTCCCTTGCCCACGAAGACCTCTCGATCGCGAACATGCCACCCCGCGCCCCACGTGGAGTATGGGATCGTGAGTATGCCAGCCCGCCTTCAGTTTTCGCGTGATCCGCTTCTCCGGTTCACGCAATTGTTCGGCCACAATTACGGTTCAAGGACAAGAATTCGAAAGTTTGTTTTGCAGTACCCGGAACACGTGGCATCAACAAGGTGCATTTCCAAGACTCCAGGCTGCGCGTCAAGTGAGGCAGCAATGGTGACCTTAAATGCGTCGATATTAAGTTCCCTGAGAGATGCAGCAAAGTTGATGCTAGGTTAGCGCAAAACCTTAACCCATCCTACGCGACTTGCTTTCGCGTCAGTAGCATTGCCATTCACAGGCCCATTCGTTTTCGTGTCCGCGTGGAGTGCCACGGCCGAAGTATCCCACGCCATTGTCACCCCACGTCCAATTGCCTTTTTCCGTCGTATCGATTTGAAACACATACTCAGGCGATGCCGGATGCTTGTTACATGGTGCCCAAAAGATCTCCGACTGTACCAATGTTGGCCACCCACCAAGTTTTAGACCGCTGACATTCTCGAAGTGGTCGTAGTATGTTTCCGCAACGTCCTCGTCGAGGTCCACATTCACGTCTTCCCAGTTAGGGTAGTCTGCGTCAATGATGCGAGGACGCATTGGAAACGATTTAATGTGGGTGCCGGTTTCCTGTGCTGGAAGTGGGACAAGTTCGGAAAGCGAGGGGTATGCCCGCAAGCACCAGTTTGTACCGTTGCCGCTACCGCTTGGCAATTCGTTCGGGCCGATAAAAACGGTGATCAAATCAACGTCGTTCAGGCGTGGCGGTCGGAACAGCATTTCAGTGAGATTGATTTGGCACAGTGCGTGCATTGGCTCGCCGTTGGTTGAAGGCCATTGTTCGCCATTCGCAGCGAAGTTGACCCGGCCGAACCAGCTTGCGACGGGATCGTCAGGCGGGCGGAAGCCGCCGATGTCGAACACGATTGCGCGACGGCGAAGTGCGGTCTTTGCAGCTTCAAAGTTCATCTTTACGTACCGACTCCTCGTTGCAGCAGAACGACGGCGTTGACCGGGCCGCCGCCAAAAGATTGTGATCTCAAAACCCGCGTCATCGCGACTCGGGTGCATTGCTTGGTTCTGCTTCATTCCTGCGAAAGATACTGTTCACGGATTGATGCAAGATTTTCACCGCTTTCCAATCGCCAAGCCGTCCAACCATTCACAGTTTTTCGATCGCTACCAGCATCCTGAATTCCGTAGACAGCGGCATAGCTCGGACTTGAAAATTGCTTGCCTAGCAATTCTATCGAACCGTCTTCGCAGATTATAGCCTGATAGTCTCGCGCCTCGCCATTACGTGGTTTGTAAGGCATGTGAAGCTTTTGCCCTGCATGGAGCAAATTGGCGTCAATTAAGTCAGTAACTGTTACATCGTAGCGAGCGAGTTCAGTCTTGGAATCCTCTTCGTTCTGAGCTGTGTCAACGATTGGCCCAAACTCTTCGGGGATCTCGTACATGACAATCTCTGGTCGTCCGAATTCAACGTATTTGCGTACGATCCAGAGCTTGACGGGAATTCGTAAAGTCGCAGCCCATTCCTTTAAGTCGTCTTTGACGGCATCAATTGGCATGGCCACGATTGGTTCTTTTCCGAGTATTTCCGCGAGGACACGCCGAATATCTATCGCGTGTATTCCTTCATCGGCGAATCGTTCTTGGAGATCAGGGTCATTGCGTACCCGATCCGCCGCAATGTCGACAAGTGATTGCTTGGAAACTGGATTGGATGCGGCGATGATCTGTTTCGCAACCTGTGGAGCAATATGGCTCCAAACGCTGTGCTTACTAATTTCGGCTTCGACGATGTACCAAACGCGTCGAGCTAGGTCGAGCACATAACCGTCCGGAATTGTTCCTGTACCATCGCGGGTGGCGATCAAAGATTTCGGAAAATAGATTGAAGCTGGGCCGAAAAGGTATTCCGCGTTCTCAACGACGACACGCTCCAACTCCTCCTCGGAGTCGAAAGGCTTGAGAACGAATTTCCGACCTTCAACTATGAGCATGGTTTCTTAGTCACATAACAACCATTCGACCGCCGAAGTGTGGTCGAATGGTGCTGTAGTTTCGCGGTCTGGCATAGACCTGTCAATCTTGATGCATCAGAATCTCACACGCATGACGACCGCTCTCCCTTGCCCACGAAGACCTCTCGATTGCGAACATGCCACCCAGCCAAGAAATGAATCCAACGGTTTCGTTTGTGTTCACGGGGTGATTCGTGGCTCAATAATCAACTTGCGTCTCAGGCAGTGCCCGGCGGTTTCGCCGCCTGCCAACCGGCTTTCCATTGGAACATCAGCTCCTTCACCAGCGCAGCGTTCTCGGGGTTGTTGGCGATGTTCACGTTC
>JBGSVC010000308.1:0-9522 GCA_041753175.1 Planctomycetaceae bacterium | reverse complement strand
AGAGCCAAACCAATTTGTTTGAGGTTGTTTTTGCAGGTCGAACGTCGAGCTGCTTCTCGAGCTTGTTGGACCGCAGGAAGGAGGATAGCCACCAGAACGGCGATGATGGCAATCACGACCAGAAGTTCGATCAGAGTAAAGGCATTGCGCGTACGCATATGAAAAGTCCTGTCTGTGGATAAGGAAACACGTAAGAAAGCGAGACGTATCGGAAAGTCTCAAAGAGAAGCGATTGCGCTTGGTGTGAACAATCCGAAGGATTAAAGTCACACTGCAATACAAATATTAAGCAGACAGGGAGCAGACAGGGGGGCCGCGTGGATTGCAGGCCGATTCGATCAGGCGTGCATAGATTTCGTGTTGTTGAACAACCTGATCCAGACTGAGAGTTTCAGTCAAGATGAAAGCAGACATAGCAGGGAGAGTCGTCGATTGGGCGAGGTGATGGCACAACTCGCAGTCGTCGTGATCAGGACGTGGCGAAGGCTGATGATGGTGAGAGCATGGGCTCTCCTCGATCGGAGGGGCCTGGGCGTGGCTATGGTTGCAATGCGGATTTTTGCAGGAAGAGGCAGTGACTATAAAGAAATCTGTTTTGACAACCACCTCCGCCTGAGACTTCAAAGATGGCAAGAGACGATCGAGGTGCGTGTGGCCCAAAGAAAAGGACCACGACACCAGATAGCAAATCAGTATTAGAATTGTGGGTAATTTGTGCATAGACGATAGACTTTATCTTCGACCATTATTGTGAAGCAAGGGAGCAAAAACAATGGCCGGAAATGAAAACTTGGTGAAGTCTGAAGATTGAAGTCTTAGAATGGAGATTCAATCCTGGGTTTCGAATTCAAATAGAAAAGCTGAAATTCCGAGTTCAAAAATGCAGTCAAGCATCACTACGGAGATCAATGAACATTGCCAATCACGCAAAAAATCGAAGAATAGCCTGGAATCATGGCGACGTTTCACGAATAAATAGGGGTAACTGTTTTGTATTGGATTGATAACGTATGAACTCAAGAAATTGTCAGAATGAATCCACTTGATGAAATCCTGGCAAAAAGGCGTGCTCTGCGGATGGGGGTGGAGACGTGGGAGATGTATAAAGCAACTCCCAATTGGATGCGTGAGCGAATTCTGGCGGTCAATCATTTCAGCAGCGACGACAACCTGTTTGAAATCGCCGAGGTATTACTCTCGGAAGCAGTCGACGATGGAGGGATGACAAGCGAACATTTGTTGTCTCTGTTGGTCAACAGCAATGCAAATCGTCCTCTCGAGTTGGATATGGGCCTGGGAAAATATACACGTCCCAACGAGCCCGGGAGTCTGATTTTCACCAATGCCGGCGTTCCTTCTGAAATCAAGGGGAAAGGGCCGTTCCATTCAATCACGTTCTACATACGCCCCGAGTTGCTTCAATCACGCATAGAGGCGCTGCTGGAGGGAGAAGGTCATTCAATAGACGTCCTGCACACGACGGCCTTTCGCGACGAAGGGATTGAGATTTTGCTCAAACGGTTGCTGTTGCACTTTCAAAATAGCTCATTTGCCGGCGAAAAAATGACGACTCAGGATCTGGTGGATGGAATTGTGCGTCGGTTATTGGCTGTTTCAGGGAAGTCAGTCAGTGAACATGGGGTGCGTGAAAAGTTGGCTCCGGGATCGATTCAACGAGCGCTCGATTATCTTCATGCACATTTCCGTGAGGAGGTCTCACGGGATGATCTGGCGCTCGCTGCGGGCGTCAATCCCTCGCATTTCACAAGGTTGTTCGGGCAAACCTTAGGGATGACCCCCAGGCGGTATCTGCTAAAAATCCGCATCGATCATGCACGTGAGTTGTTTAAAAGCGGCGATGCTGATTTAACGTTGGATGAGGTCGCCTGTCAGTGTGGATTTTATGATCAGTCGCATTTCGGGATGGAATTTCGCAAACAGGTGGGAATTACTCCTAATCTCTATCGAGCCTACATGAGAAAATGATCGTGTAAAAATGCTCAATTGATAAGCAGTTTGATGAAGAATTGCTTTAACCAGTGCAATTTTGGCAGGGGCGATGCGATCAAGGAAATCTGCCCGCGCATCTTTTTTCAGATGACTTGAGCTTAACGGGCGGGAAAAAGTTTTGCTGAGGCTGGGTTTGTTGGTCACAAAGTTATGCTGTGTAATGGGATGTGTCATTTGCTTCTGGGGCGCAAGAGGCTCTTTTGAAGTAGGGGGTATATTCTTTGCCTTTTGTTTGGACAATCAGGATTGCTTGAGGCAAGTCTAAGTATGAGTTTTCGATCCCTTTTTTCAGGAGCAGTTTATGCGTAAAACCGGTTTCACTCTCATTGAATTGCTGGTGGTGATTGCCATCATCGCGGTGCTTGTCGCAATTTTATTGCCGGCGGTCCAGCAAGCCCGTGAGGCCGCTCGTCGGATGACATGTAAGAACAACTTGAAACAGATGGGCTTGGCGCTGCACAACTATCATGACGTCAATCAGATGCTGCCGATTTGCCATGAGTTTATCAATGGCCGATATTGCAGTCCAAATGTTGCCATCCTGCCATATCTGGAGGCGGGCAACGTCTACGATCTGTATGACCACAAGGTCGCCGCCTGGGTGGCTCCTAACGACGGAATTAAGCAAATGATGCCCAGGACATTTGTCTGTCCGTCGACACCAGAAGGAGGAGCCGCTCTGAAATTAAACGGCTTCCAGACTTCGGACTACGCTTATGTGCGTGACTATGTCACATCTTACAACGTGACCAACGGGAACACGGCTAGAGCCGGTGCGACCTTTTTTAGTTATCGACCGTTCCGTGAAATCACCGATGGGCTCTCCAATACCATCTTTATCTACGAGAGTGCAGGACGGGCACAGTGGTACGTCAATAACGTAGCCATGTCAGAAACGTTGATGGCAACCATCCAATGGGGACGACCGGACCGGGCCAATCTCGGCTATGGCTGGACGACCTTAGGCAATCATTACTACTTCGTACCAAAAAACTGGTATTGGCCATCAGGCGTTCCGGATCCCGCCGTTGTTCCTTCAAGTAATGGGGCCGGCAGTGTGATGAACAGCACGAATCTTTATTCCCTGCCTTATTCCTTCCACCAAGGTGGAATGAATGTCTTACTGGGTGATGGTTCCGTGCGGTTTATCTCGGAAAGCATTGACGTCAGCACGATTATTAATCTGTCCAATCATAGTGATGGCCAGGTGATTGGAGAGTTCTGATGAAATTAATACCAGCAGCGTTTCGTAGGAAATTGTCAGCAAGTCTTGCAGTGATGACGCTGGCGATATTGTGTGGTTGTGATTCACGAGAAAGTTGGCAGGCGAAGACCTATCCTGCATCAGGGATGGTGTTGATTAATGGAGAACCGGCTGAAGGGGCGGTTTTATTTCTGGAACCTGTGAATGGTTTTTTTGATCGACGACAGTCGCGTCCATGGGGCGTAGTGATGGCGTCGGGAGAATACAAGTTGATGACTTACAAACCGGGCGATGGCGCCCCTGAAGGAGAGTTCAAATTGCTGTTGACCTGGCCAACCCATGGCACATTAACCCAGGTCGATCGACTGGGGGGTAAGTTTGCAGATGTCGAGCATTCGCCGATGAATGTGACAATTGTCGCCGGAAAAAACGTCCTCCCTCCGATCGATCTGAAAGATGTGAAGGTCGCCGAGTTATAAATGTCCGTGTTGCTGACATGGTTGATCTGAATGAAGCCGTCCCTACTTATGTATTCTGTGTTTTTCGTTTAGCCAGGAAAAGTTTTTTATGTTGATGTCTCGGATCTTGATCGCGATTTTGGTGCTGGCCTGTTTCGTTTCGACCGGGTTCTCCGAACCAGGCCAGACGCCACCGGTGAGCGATAGTGAATTGACGGTTCCTCAACTCCTGGCCAAGATTAAAAATGAGGCTCTGGGCCCCATCCTCAAGGCCAAACCTGAAGATCAAAACGTCATGATTCGTGATAACTTTATCGTCGCATTGGACAAAGTCGATCAGCTAAAAACAGCAGGTCTCTCACCGCAAGACCAGTATGCGATCTTTGAGTTTCAGTTGGATATCATGACCGCTTTGGAATATCGCAGTGTGGAAGGGATGGGGGATCGGCTCGATCGGTTGTTTGAACAGATTCAATCGGGCGGAGATGAGTCGTTGCTTCATCTGGCTGAAGAGAAAAGGTTGACGCGCGAAATCAGCAAAATGAAATCGCTCAGCGTCGAAGAACAAGGCGATCTGGCTCGCAAATACTGCCAGTTCATCATCAAGCAGGAAGCTGGCATCAATGCACTGGGGCAGGCGTGGACCTTGTCACGGATGTTATATGCATCACCAGCTCATGAAGCCGTTGCACAAGCCCATGACACATTGGCGGATCATTTTTCACAGTTCGAAGAAAAGCAATTTCAACGGGCTGCTAATGATTTTCGCGGAATGGCTCGTCGACTTCGTTTGCCAGAACAGGAATTCACATTCGTAGGAACAACCACTGAAGGCGAGACACTCAACCTCGCGGACTTGCGTGGCAAAGTGGTGCTCGTGGACTTCTGGGATATTTATTGCAAAGCGTGTATCCAGGAGTTTCCTCGCGTCAAACAGCTTTACGACGAGTACCACCCATTGGGATTAGAAGTCGTGGGCGTGAGTCTGGATGAGGATCTGGAGTTACTCAAGAAAGTGCTCGGGCATCACAAGCTGCCCTGGACCACACTGCAAGATTCGACACTCGTAAAAGCCGACGGCTGGCTTTCACCCCTGCGAGAGGAGTTCAATATCAACGCAGTCCCCGTCATGATCCTCATTGGGAGAGATGGAAAAGTGATTTCCATTAATGCCCGGGGAGAAGAACTGGAACGGTTATTAAAAGAGCAATTCGCCACGTCATTCAAGAGCGAAGGGTGATGTGAACGTTGACAGACATCAATCGTTGGCCTTCCAGTCGATGAGTTGGAGTTCGACAAAGTGTTGACCGCGGAATGTGTTGATGATGGGGGCAAAGGTGATGGTGATCGGAGAGTTGGTTTGCAATAGATCCTCTGCCCAGTCGGCTTTGCCGAAGGCGATGGCCCGAATAGTGCGTTGATGGCTGGAGAGTTTGAGAGCAAGATGGCGTTCGCCGTTGCCGATTTTTTTGGGAGGTTCGGCGAGTTTCATGCCTGAGGCAGAAAAGACGGGGCGGGCATTGTCTCTCCCGAAAGGCCCAAGTTGATCCAGTTCGGTGACGGATTGATGTGTCAGATCATTCAGCGAGACTTCGGCATCGATGTGAAGTTCAACGGCTTGCTCAATTGTCTCGGGTGTGTTGAGAAGAGACTGGCAAAATTGTTCACGAAATGCAGGAATGTGGTCTTCATAGATCTTCAAGCCAATAGCTGCCTGATGACCGCCGAAGCTCAATAGTTGGGAACTGACAGGCTTGATGGTGGCATGAAGGTCGACGTGGCCGTAAGTACGCCCGGAGCCCTGTCCTACTTGTTTGGCCTGGTCGACTGCAATGAGAATCGTCGGCTTTTCAAAATGTTCAGCAACCCGATTGGCGACGATACCAATCACGCCGGGATGCCATTCAGGATCAGCAAGGACCAGACCGGGAGCGGCTGCAAATTCGGGGTGTTCTTCGACGATTTCTTTGGCGCGTTTCAGGATCTTGCGCTCGACCTGCTGTCGCTGCTTGTTGAGTTGATCGAGGTATTGAGCCAGTTGCAAGGCCCGCTCGGGATTGTCTGTCGTGAGAAGTTCGACAGCCAGTCGAGCCTGCCCGAGTCGGCCAGCGGCATTGATACGAGGGGCGATGTTGAAGCCGATATCGTCAGTCGTGTACGACTCTTTATTGCGGATCTCTGCAATCCCCATAAGGCTGCGCAGGCCAATGGAGGAGTGGTCTTTCAGGGTTGCCAATCCGTAACGAACCAGAGCCCGATTTTCACCGACAAGTGGAACAACATCAGCAATCGTCCCGATGGCAGCAAACGCGACCGCGTCCTTGAGAAACTCACGCATTTTGGGGGAGGCCTTTCGCCCTTCTCCCAGACGCGAACAAATAGCCCAGGCAAGCTTGAACGCGACACCCGCGCCACACAGTTCACCGAAGGGGTAGGTGGAGCCCGGAAGCCGAGGATGAACAAGACAGTCTGCTGGCGGGAGTTCAGTACCAAGAATGTGGTGGTCAGTAATGATCAATTCCAAGCCGATTTCACGAGCAATCCGGGCGATTTCCACCGATGCGATGCCGCAATCCACCGTAATGACAACTTGTTGAGGATCTTGCTGGTGGAGAGTGCGAATGGCTTCTTCGTTGAGTCCATAACCTTCTTCGAGTCGGCAGGGAATATAGTATTCGACGTGGGCGCCGACCTGCTTGAGGCATTGATACAGGATCGTCGTCGAGGTGACTCCATCGACATCGTAATCGCCGTAGATCGTGATTTTGCGAGAATCGTTGAGAGCTGCAATCACGCGGTCGGCGGCTTCAGCACAGCCGGGGAGAAGTTCGGGATCGTGAAGATCGGTGAGTTTGGCAGACAGGAATGTCGCCGCACGATCTTTGCAGTCGTAGCCACGGGCAAGGAGAACCTTGGCGAGCAACGCCGAGCAGCGCAGTTCTCGCGACAATGCTTGGATTTTTCCGTGATCCTGGGGCGTATATCGCCAGATCCGTGGCATGGATGAGTTTCCTCTTGAACAGAATAGTCAGTGACGACTCATGATAACGCGGAGCGTCATGACTGTGCCAGTCAGGGGAAGAATGTTGGTTACGGAGTGCGCTTGTTTTCAGTGCGGCGTTCACAACTAGTGCTTTGGGGATCAGAAAGAAACTATAATAGTGGTTCATGCAAAGAGCGTATTAATAAACAGATAATCGAGTCATTATGTTTTATGAAAGGCCACTGTCAATCCTCAATGAACAGAAGAAAAAGTTTATTGGAATGAGGGTTTTAGCGCGCCATTTTTGTGATAAATGGCGACTTCAGGTGGATGGAAAATAGTTCATACGGTAATTAATAAATGTTCAAGAGTGAGCCACGTGGGAGTCACAGTTGTTGCTTAAGTCACTTGCAAAGTGCTGCGCGCTTTTGACGCAATCTCCTATGAGTGTACGGTTTCTACCCAGTGTTCAGCATTGAAGTGGGTCAAGTTACGATAAGACGAAGTTAAAGGGATTTTCGAGAGGATTTTCGCGTTTTTTTCATAAAAAGTCGGAAGGTTCCGAGATTTTTTTTGATCTTATTTGTTTTGGTGTGTCATTTGCTTTCGGTGATTATCCGTGCTTTGAGCTTGCCAGACTAATCCCTCACTGTTGTACCTAGTCAATGAGGTCTATATGTCATGCACTATGATTAGGGAAGTCTTATGGCCTCCTTCTAGTACGATCTCATTTGTACCGTGTTTTAAATAAGAACCAAATCTAAAGTTTTCTGATTTTCAAATTTATTCTGGGGAGAAATTGAAAAATGTATGACAAAATGGCGACCACGCGGGGAACTCGGAATTTAAGAAGGATACTTCAAAGACCGAAAAGGTCCAGAGGCTTTACGCTCATCGAGTTGTTGGTAGTTATCGCTATTATCGCAGTTTTAGTGTCTATTCTTTTGCCAGCCGTCCAGCAGGCCCGTGAAGCCGCTCGTCGATCCAGTTGCACCAACAACCTCAAGCAACTTGCCTTGGCGACGCATAACTTCCATGACATCTACAACAAGTTGCCACCCGGTTATTTGGGACCACTTGACCCAGCGACCCCAATTGCTTCTGCTGGCAACCAACAATTCTTCAGTTTGTTCCCCTACCTGTTGCCCTACATTGAACAAGGAGCCATCTACGATCAGTTTCCTCTGGAGTATCTCGACGTTGATCGCGTCGCCCAGACAGGAGAAGATCTGCGCTGGTTTGCACTGGACCCTGCAAATTTCCCTGGCAAAACCGATCCATGGGATTTGTCGCAATACAGAATTCCTATTTTTGAGTGCCCTTCAGACGCAAAGGTTCCCACCGTCGTCCTTTCACGTGGTCATCAGTGGCCAACGAGTGCCACCGGCTACACAGCTAGTACGTTCACAGGAACTATCTCTGGGGGTTGGGTACAAGCAAAGACAAACTATGTCGGGATGCATGGGATTCCCGGAACGAGCAACGGCAAATGGGAAGGAATTTTTCGCTGCCGATCAAAAACGCGATTTGCTGACATTACTGATGGTTTGAGTAACACGTTGATGTTTGGTGAAACACATGGTGGAGAAAGTAGCACAGGGACTCAAGGGATGTATCCCTGGATGGCTGCTCCTTCGTTACCTCCAGGTTGGTTTGCCGGTACAAACTACTACTCGATTGACAGTTTCCACGCTGGCGGTGTTTGTAACTTTGCTTTGGCGGATGGGTCTGTGCGAAGTATTTCACCGAGCATCAGTCGCTATAAGTTCCAACAATTGTGTGCAATGAGCGACGGCGAAGTGGTCGGAGAGTTCTAATTTCTTCCTCGACAGTTCCAAGCGAATTTAAGAGCGTGCCTGACAGAATGCAAATTGTTGATGGCATGCTCTTTTTAATTCTTTCATGATTCATCTTTTATTCTCTGTATCGATGGGCAAGTCTGATATGAAACTTATGCGAAACTGCTCTTTTCTGGTGATGTGTTTAGTAATTGGTGCATTATCGATCTTGTCCGGTTGTGGAAATAACCAGGCGGCGATCAAGCCAGATACTTTTGGTGAACGTCCTCCTCTGGATTCGGAAACTCCCGTTGATAAAGAAAAAGTCACGGTCGTGACTGAATAGTAATCTCATATTTTGAATAGACATTGATTGGCGGGTTATCGTGTTGCGATGACCCGCTTTTTTCATGCGCGTCGATTCATTAATTAAGGCGCTTGAAATGAACTCAATGGATCGATCTGTCGGTCGATAGAAACTTATGTCGTTTGGGTTTCCAGGCTGGGATCGGCTGGCAATGAGAGACCGAGTGTATCGAGAATGTATTTTTGGAAGACGTAAATCCGTTCTTCACGTGTGCCGATGACGCCGGGGTGTGTGCTCTTGTTGAGGCCTGTTTGCTGAGATTCGTACACGCCCCGGTCTTCATTGTGAACTTGAAGTGTTTTACGCTTTGCTAAGCGCCAGGCGATCCAGGAGACCAGCTCGGCCAAAGGACCCGTACGAGTGCCGCGGATCGCGAACATGCGGACCCGAACTCTGACGGTTGTGGGAGAGGTGGGGACGTACATGAGGGCGTAATTGATGGTATCAGTCGAGACGAGGATCGTACTGGGATGGAGATGGCGGTGCAGGTATTTCAGTGTCGGTTGTCCTCCCAGCCAACGGTTGAGTCTGGCTTGATATTGTTCCAGGCTGGAATTGGCCTCAAACGTCAGTCCGGTGTAGCGACGATCGAGCAGGTGTTGCGTTTTGTTTTCTGGTGGGAGCGTATCGCCAAAGAATTTTTGATGCAGCGCAGTGACGTGATAGGATTCCAAGGTGTTTTCGACAGGAACTTTCCAATTACAGGCACAGTCATATTCCCA
>JBGSVC010000307.1:0-8957 GCA_041753175.1 Planctomycetaceae bacterium | reverse complement strand
CTCATGTCGGGTCTCAGCGCGCCAGTCAGCCCCAGTTCTCTTCTGGCACCACGGTCAATTCATTGACCACCTGCTGGTTTCCAATCAGGCTCCGTAATGTTTCCTGAGCCATCTGCTTTTCATAATAAGTTGAGACCTGACCTTCGATCGTCACCAATTGGTTTTTCATCGTCAGCTTCAGGTCACGACGCAAAAACAGCGGATGCCTTTTCAGCGAATTCCGCAAGAACTCCAAATGGGAATGGGCATCATCAACGCGCGCATGGGTCAACATAGATCTCTGATCCGTCATCTGAGTGTCACTCAATGTGGTGATTCCATTCGACAATCAGTCTCCGATGCAGACTCTTTCGTCATCGCAAGACATTCTCGTCCAGTCATTTTCATGAGCGCAGGCCAAATCGTACAACTGCTACGATTCCCCATGATCATAATCACCCTTGCTCAATTCGTCACCAACGGTTTTGAATTTCAACAACTTTGTAATCTTTTCTTACTCAACAAATGTAGGGGATCTGCTTGCAGTTTTTGGAGTTAGAGCGAATTCAGAATTCCTCTGGACACAAAATCCATTTTCAGAAACAATGCCGCCTGAATTCGTCTTGACTTGGAACTTTCAAGCATGATCCTGTCCAGGATGACAGACACCATGTTGGAATCTTCTGTCAATCGTTACTCGAAAATGCGCCTTTTTATACTGGTATCGCCTTTCCTTTTCGGACGCCACGCCCCCCTTGTTTTCGCGGTTGTCCCTGGGATCTTTTGTCAAGGATGACAACTATCATGACCCAATCGACTCCTCTGCTGACCGGCTTATCTGGCGTGCTCCTGCTTGGTTCCATGCACGGCTGTGTGAATTCGTATAGCCCCTATGGTTCCTCCCCCGGTTATCCTGGGCAACCCTATCCCGGACAGGTGTATCCTGGCCAGGTCTACCCCGGACAAACCTACCCGGGAGCGACCAATTTTGGTCAGCCGCTTCCTCCCGGTAGCACGGGCTTCCCCCAGGGCAGCGTGATCCCGGGCCCCGTTCCTGATCCACTCAATTCTGCACCGTCGTGGGGATCTGGATCGACGTCAGCGCCGACACCCTCCAATCCACCTTCAAATACCTACGACAACAGCGGATCGACCTTTCAACAACCCACAGGGGGTGTCTTCAACTACCCGGATCCCAGTTTTAATCCCGACGGTTTCCAGACAAATGCCCCCCGTCCCAATGAAACGACGATGCGGCCTTTGTTCACGCAGGAGATTCAACCATCCGGCTATCAGACGAGCACTTCTCCCGTCAATCCTGATGACCAATACTACCGACCGATTGATTCAGCCAACCCCGTTGCGCCCACACAGCCCACACCTGTTACCGTCAAGAGCACGACCACAATCTTCCCTGCTACCCAACCTGAACCGGCCTCGGCACCTGCAAATCAGCCCCAGCCTCTTTTTCCAATGGATACTCCCACTCCAATCCCCACCCCCGCACCAACTTCTCAACCGGCACCTGCCTCGATTGACGAATTCTGGCCGCAGACATCCAGTCAACCGACCAGTCCGAACCTCGATCCACGCGTCTACGCCTATGATGGACGCTTTCAATGGCTCCAGGGAACGCTCAAGTTTGATCAGTCACAGCAGTCCTGGCAAATCAACTACAGCCTCCGACCCGACGATGCCGATCCACTCGGCGGGCACGTCACACTCGGTCAGTCTGACCAGCTTCGTGGTTATAAAACCGGAGACGTCATTCGCGTTCAAGGCCAGCTCGATCGACAGGCCATCGATCATGAAGGCAAGCCCATCTATCGAATCCAGCATCTCTCTAAAATCGCCTCGCCCAGCTAACTGGTTCAACGGATGCTCTCTTCAATTGTTCCATACGTCTCTGACAACTCAGCCCGTATGCTTTTTGAGAGACGCAGAAATCACCTGCAGCGGTGACGCAGAATTGGACGATGAGACCGATGAGATGCATTTTGCTCGATCCATCTCGACGATTTGCTGAGCGATGACATTGAGTCGACACCGATTATTGCTCGCCAGTCGTTGAAGCAACCGGTGAGCCTCTTCTTCGCTCAGGTTATGCTCTCGGGTGAGAATCCCTTTGGCTCGGTCGATCCACTTTCTGGCTTCCAACGCCGAGCGAAGTTTGTCGTTTTCTTTCCGGAGTTCTTCAAACTCTTCAAATCGTTTGATGACCAGATAAATAGAGGGACGCAGGTCTGCGATTTCAATCGGTTCAGCCAGATACGCCATCACATGATCTTCAAGTGCTTTTTCAACTTTCTCCTGATCGTCGGGAGTCGAAATAACAATCGAAGGGACAGGCCTGATTTCGCCACACTCAATCAGCGCCTCAATCCCATCCATATCCTGCAACGTCACCGAAGAAATCAACAGGTCTGGCCGTTTTTGCCCACAGGCTTCAATAAGATCATGGCCTCGGTCAGTCACAATATCGACATGATGGCCTATGGCAGTCAGCATCGCTGAGAGTTCGTTTCGACTGTTTTCTGACTCATGGGCCAGATAGATTCGGTGTCCAATTTTGTCGATCATTTCAGGCTCCTTTCTTAAAGTTCAATTGACAGGAGCAATTCGCAAATCCCGAGCCAACTGTCGTGTTGGGCAAGGTCAGATTCAGGTTCATGCGATTTAAGTCAATTGGCAAAAATAGTTTATGTCAACGTACGCTGTCATTTTTTCTGTAGACGCAACTGGTCGCTGATCGACCAACTGTATTTTAGAAGGGTTAACACTTCCTATTTGATCACTGTGGTTTTCCGTGGGGAGAGACTCAGCAGGAGTCGAACATCTCAGTTTTTTTGCGCGCACGGTTACTGCCGTGAAGTGCCGATGACATTTCCGATAAATCAAAGCAATTTGCAACAGCCGCAGCCAAGCCTCATCAAGGTCATGGCATAGGAGTCGTTTTCAACAAGCCGATGCTCCAGGGAATTTGCGCATAGCGATTCCGATAGCCCTCGTCGCTGACACCCTGATAAAGAAATTGCAGTGAGTGGGGATCAATCTCAAGGGTTTCGTCATTCTTGCTGCGGATCAGTTCCCCATGACTGATACTCGTGGTCCACGCAGGCAATGGCTGTGAGACGTTGATGCCCGCAGATGCGAACGGCTTGGCCTGTGTGGTAGCCAAAGGTTGCCACGGACCTGCAAGGTCTTCCGCCAGCCAGGCCTTGTAATACCGATGACCTTTGCCGATCGCTTCGATGATAGTGAGGTATTGCTGACGATCTTTGAGTTTGTAGGTAAGAGAGGCCTCGAAGAGTTCCTCACGGCTATCCTTCAGGACAAGTTCCACATCAGACCACCCCAGCGGAAAGTTGGCTTTTGTCGTTTGACGACGCCAGAAATGACCGTCGTCGCTGGTATAAAACAGATGCGCATGGTCCTCATCACAGATGACCCAGAAATCAATCCACTTCGGCCGTTTCCCATCAGGTAACGTTTCGGAGATCATGGGCTGTGGGGAAGTCCAGGAGTCAGGATCGGAGATATCAGACGTCGTGGAATAGACGGGGGCCAGGTGAAAATGTTCCGGCAGAGTCGCAGCCCCTCTCTGCCATGCACCGGCTGCTTGATAGATCAGATACCATTTCTGATGGGGGGTGTAATAAAACACCTGCGGAGCACAGTGGTAGGTCTCCATAAAGCGGAGTGGATGACGGGGAACGCTTTGAGCCTGATCCCAATCCTCAAAGCACAGATATTGCATCGCAACTTTTCCAGAAGCTGCCCGATGCGTGCCAAATAGATGCCATCGGCCATCGTGATAAACAACACTGGGATCCTTGAACGCCACATCCGGGTCATCGCCAGATTTTTGAGCTGACAGGAGCGGGGGGCTACTCGTCCACTCAAATGTCCCCGTACTCAGCCACGCAGGCTCTTGGCAGCGAGCAGAATCTGAGCACGCAAAAAGAACGGCCAAAGCAATGAAATAGCGCATTCGTTGATTCCCCAAAGGTTCTACCGACACATTGATCACGCCAGATGTCGAACAAGACCACCCCAACACAACTGGTCAATGATCACAAATGATAAATCAGTTTCGCTGAAAATCCACTCCCTCATCTGTTAATCCGTCTGCATCCAAAACCGGACACCATTGAAAATCAATCTGAACAACAATTCTTCGAATCCACCCTGATTGAAGGTTTTTCTTGGTAGGGGAGTTGACATTGTTTCCTCACAGGAACAGACTGACTGCAGGGGTTTCGGGTACTCATTTTCGAGTTGCTCTGGGGCGAAAAATTTTTAGACGGGCATCATCTCGAATGTCCAACAAAAATCGTCAGAGTTGCTTATTGATGAAATTACGGGGTCTGTGGGCTCCTGATTGCTCTTGATCTGCTCACGTTTTTAAGCAGTCGGTTTGGCTGCTGCGCTTGATTTCAAAATTCTCACTAGGAAATGGGCCATGTTAAATTTTAAGGCGGATGGGCGTTCGCGCCTGCGCAGTGTCATCTGTTGGACAGCTCTTGCATCAATGATGGCCTGCAGCGTCCTCAACGCTCAGGATTCTGGTTCATCAGCAGAGCCCGAAGGGGGCGACTTCAATAACCCCAACGCACCGGCAGCGATGGTCGCTCAACCACTCATTACCGGCGGACCAGCGACGTCACCATTGATCAATTCCTCAGGATTCTTTTCCCCCATCATGGGCGCCCGATTTGAAATCGTCAGTTTGAATGTGGGTGGACGCTGGATTCAGGGAGCCCAGTTGATCACCCCGCCAGTTCCCAACTCACCTTTGGAAAATAAAGGTTTGATCGTCGGCGATGTCCTCACACATCTCGATGGTGTCGCGATGACACAGCTCAGCGAATTGGAAAATCACAATAACAACACAGCCGTCACATGGGTCGCCGAACAGACTTCCAGTCCTCGCAATTTTAGCATCTTTCTACGCCCCGGCCAGAAGTTCACTGAAGGGGGAGGAATTAGTATCGTCGGTCCCCCCATTAATATCGCTCCTGATGTCGCAGGGCTTTGGAACTGTTCATGCGGCGGAGTCTGGAATCTGATTCAAAACGGCAATTCCGTCACCGGTGATGAAACCGACGCCACTTCCACCAACCGCGTCACAGGCACCTTCGACGGGACCACTTTTCGATTCACCTATTTTCACCATGCAGGCTACAATGGCACAGGCATCTTTACTGTCGACCCAGCCTTCTCCTCAATGGTCGGTAGCATTCGCTGGCAAAACGGCACGACCTCCAGCCCCGTCCTGACACGCAACGGAGCCATCACCAATATTCCGACTCGTCCTCCCATTAGTGCCCCGCCCGTAGCCGGCCCCGCCACAACCTACACCGTCATCTCGTTTCGCAATCAATCCAATCAACACCTCGAGTGTCAGTTGCGTTGGAACGGCGGAGCCTGGGAAAATGTGTCCCTCAGCCCACGGCAGACCTGGACCTACTGGATGAAAGGAACCAACAATAGTCCCCAACTCCAATACAATATGGATCAGACCGGCGGGCAGGATTATCAGGTCATGGATCTCGTCGGGGCAGTCTCCACAGTCCAGGGCAAACCCACCTCAAAAGATGCCAACGTGTATAGCTTACATATCAATGGTGGTTACATGGGCATTACAAACTAACTTTGTCTCGAAGCTCTTTCGCTATAGATGCTAGTAAAAATCTCTCTACTGCGGGAGCACCGTCGCCGAAGGTGCTCCCCCGGTGGTGGGGATTGCGATCGGGTTGATCAGCCCAGGCGACGAGAACTGCGGTGTGATTTTCGAAGCACCCTGTGAGTTCAATTCATAAAGTGCATTGCGCTGCTCGCGCAGACGGTCAATATTCTCCTGGATCTGGTCATTTTTCTTGTTGAGATCCGCTTCCTTCTGAAACTGTTCCTGTTCGCTCATCCCTTGCGACTTGATCGAGTTGAGCTCCTGTTGATTTTTCTCCTTGAGTTCAACAAGCTGTTGCTCTTTCTCCAGAATGTCGGCATAGTCTTGCATCGCTCCGATACTGCCGCGAGTCGTCCCGATAATTTCGAGTTCCCCTTCCGTCGTCTTGATCAACCTCCGGATCGTGACAAACGACGACGAAGGTTCCAGAACCGCCAGTTCCTGCAACGATCGCGTAGCACGGGAGAGGGCATCGATCCCGGCGACGTCCACCCAGATCACATACGCGCCACAACATCCTTTGTAAGTCGCCTGATGACAAGCCGTCTTCGGAGCCTTCCCTTTAAGTGCGATCCCATACCAGCAGGTCGGCAGTTTGCATTGCATCTCCTGCAGCAGTTTACCCAGATACGTCTGGGCGTCTTCCAGAAGCTGAAAATCGAGCGTCCCCTCATCGACCTGTTCCGCTTTGGGACGTGTCAGAAACCCGACTCTGAGCAGCTCATTGAGGCCGTTCTCACAGGCATTTTCCTGGCAATGGCTAATTCGAAAACGAAGTTGGGGCAGGGGGGTATCGTCCGTTTGTTTCGTCACTTCAGTGATCGACAACGAATAACCCTGTGTCATAAATCGCAACGCACATTGCAGACGAAGCAAGCGATCAGGATCAGTAATCGGCAAGATGCTCCACGATTGACCAATGTTGCGTGAGGCATTGAAACTCAGCGTTTCTCCCAGAATGCTCGTGTCGTTCCACGATAGTCCCAGCGCCGCCCCCTTCCCATCAGTCACCTGAGTCGCCCCGGCTCCAATGATCGCGACATGAGGCAGGGCACCGGGAGTGCAGTGAATCATCGCCACATTGGACAGTGTCTGGCCGTAAAGCAATTCTGTCAGCGAACTGACTTGATGATTATTAGATTTACGAAGTTGCACATGCGTGCAACCTGTCAGACAGATCGCCAGAACGACCACGATTACCATTTTCAAATCAGTCTTCATAACAGCCTGCCCAGAGAACCTCAGAGTGGGGGATCGGACACAATCAGCATCTCTCGCCCGTTGTCCGCCCCTGACGAACCAGCGGGCAGACAATCAAAGCAATCCGACCAGCGCACTGGTCAACACTTGGTCATCTCTTCGGCGAGTAGCCCCGTCAAACTGGAGCGGTTATCGGGATTGTGACCGATGTAGCAATTGTCACAAATTTACGGCCGTATAATCGTTAGAACTTACCCCGTTTACGAAGATCGCTTCACGCCGAGGCCGTTTCGAGAGTCTCTGCAGAAAAATAACGCCGCGAAGCACGAGGCGGAAGCAGCCCGGCGATCAATGTCAAACCCCCAATAAAACAAAAGATCGGCTTGGGCAGGTTTTCGACATGATGGTGAAGTTGATTCATCGTCCTGCTCCCACCCGTTCCACTGCCACCGCTCCCCAGCGTAAGAATGCTGGTCATAATATACAGACCAAAAGTCATGCTGATCAGCAGGATAGGAAGCGTTGCCAACGACGCAGGTAGTCCCGCATTGCGACAACGATTGGCCAGCAGGCACAAGAATAAATACGCAAACGGTATTACGGTCAAAAAGTTCGGAAACAGGATCAACAGCCAAAAAAACGCCATCACATATCCGACCAGAAAAATCCAATATGCAATGCGTCCGATACTGCCGTTCCAGAATAAATGGTGACGAGGATGCATATCGTAATCTATCTCACAACATTTGGTTTTTCAGGAATGGCGAACTTCTGTATGTTCCGCAACGCTGCAAAAGGCCCTGTTTTCGCCATCAAGACTGAAGGCAATCATTTGGGTGTTGACTCAGTCTACGAACGTCTCACAACTTCCTGACGATCTCAATACCCAAACAAAACACTGACAAATCACACGCTCATCATCCAACTCATTTCGCATACGCGCACCGTGGTTGCCGACAAAGCCTAGCTCGAAAATATGCAACACGCGGCCAAAACACTCAACATCACATGAGAAAAATGACCCTCCGCCATTCCCACCATTCTTCATACATCTGCCCTTCTCACGGCTCTGATCAGGTACATGGCTAGCATCAGACGATCCCCACCCACCGCAGAGTTCGACAAGGAATTCAATTTCGATGACAAATGGGGCTCATTTTATCGCGGCGTAGGCTGGTCGTTTTCCCCAGAAACCTGTCACGTCAGAGGCGCCGAGCAGACTGCCTCATAAGAAGTCTGCCTCAAAATCATCCGAATCAAAATATCCGTACTCTATAGAAATAAAACAAAATATGAATTCACGATCAGTGAAGCCAGGTTCATCCACTCTTTCGCTGCGATTTTGTATCTTTCTCGGCAAATACGCAGTTCAAGGAGCATTCTCGACAACCGACACACTCTTGTCAGCCATCGCAGGCGACGAAATAGTTCTTGAAAAATAGCGAATTTAGAATATTTTATTGACATCCTTGTCCGCCGATAATAATATTATGTGTATTCGCTCTGGGCTAATTATTCTCCCAACTCATTTCTCGTTAATCGCTAAAGAGAGTCGCATGAACAAACGTAAAGGTTTTACCTTAATCGAGCTATTGGTCGTCATTGCCATCATTGCCACCTTGGTCGCCATTTTGTTGCCGGCTGTCCAACAAGCACGAGAAGCGGCTCGTCGCAGTACCTGCAAAAACAATCTCAAACAAATCGGATTGGGGCTACATAACTACCACGACGTCTACAATCAGTTCCCACTCGGATTCATCAATCAGGGAACTCGCGATAGCGGCGGTGCATGGGGCTGGAGTTTTGCTATCGCGCCATTCATGGAACTCGGAAACCTGACCGACGCCCTCCGTTACGGTCAGACCTCTTCGACGTTCACTGACAACGGCCGCATGATTGATCAGGTCAATTTTGCTGATTTTCTCGCTATTTCCCCTGACCGTGAAATTCTTCAAAAATCTTATATGCAAAGTCGTGTTGCCAGCTTTCGATGTCCATCCGACATTGGACCTAACTCAAACACAGGCAGCCCTCGATTGGTCCTGGATCGTTTAGGCGTTTCAAGAAATACTTCCTTATCCAATTACGC
>JBGSVC010000306.1:0-4603 GCA_041753175.1 Planctomycetaceae bacterium | reverse complement strand
GTTAAAAAGATCCTGTTACGATTAAAGTGAAAATCACGGGATCAAATTGGGTGGTCTGATCACCTCACACCGTTCTGACTGGTGTCTGTGACTTGGTTTCAGACTGTCTTTAATTTCGCTGATTGTCGTTTGTCCGAACGTTCATGGTGATGAGATCTCATTCGGAAGATTTATCACTCTGAACAATGTAACACAGTCAATTTTCTAACACGGTCTAGTTATCAAGTCAGCGTTCACAATCACGTTCACCAGAGGCGATCAATCGCCTTCGACGTGTCAATATTTCGTTCGACATTTTCAGGTTCGTTTATTTTAAGGAGTCGCATCGTGGCTGTACGCGTAGGTATTAATGGTTTTGGTCGTATTGGTCGGATTTCTTTTCGCGCCATGGCTGCTCGCGCTTCCGAATTTGAAATTGTCGCCATCAACGATCTGGGCGATCCCAAAGATCTGGCGAATCTGTTGAAATATGATTCAGTTCAGGGACGTTACAATGGCACAATCGATGTGGATGGTGACACGATCTATGTCGATGGCAAGCCTGTCAAAGTAGGTGCCGAACGTGATCCTGCCAAACTCCCCTGGGGTGCCATGGGTGTGGAAGTCTGCCTGGAATCAACGGGGATCTTCACCAAACGTGCCGGTGGCGGCAAACCTGGCTACGATAGCCATATCGAAGCCGGTGCGAAGAAAGTGATCATCTCGGCTCCCACAAAAGACAAGGCCGATTTGACCTGTGTCATGGGTGTCAACGACAGCGAATTGACCGCTGAACACAAATTCGTATCCAATGCAAGTTGCACCACCAACTGTCTGGCCCCAATGGCCAAAGTTCTGCACGAACAGTTTGGTCTAGTCGAAGGTTTGATGACGACCGTTCACGCTTATACCAACGACCAGCGCGTCTCCGATCAGATCCACGATGATCCACGTCGTGCCCGGGCAGCGGCTTTGAACATCATTCCGACTTCAACCGGTGCTGCCAAAGCAGTGGGCGAAGTTTTGCCTGCCGTCAAAGGCAAATTGACCGGGATTGCCCTTCGCGTTCCCGTTGCAGCAGGTTCAGTGACCGACTTGACCTGTACCCTGGAAAAGAAGGCCTCTGTTGACGAGATCAACGCCGCCATGAAAGAAGCCTCTGAAACCTATCTGAAGGGGATTCTGCAGTATGTGACCGATCCGATTGTCTCGTCGGACATCATCGGCAATCCCTACAGCAGTATCTTTGATTCCAGTTGGACCACCTCACTGGGAACCCATATGGTCAAAGTTCTGAGCTGGTATGACAATGAGTTTGGCTATTCCAACAGAACGGCTGACCTCATCGCGAAAATTGCCAAGCTCTAATTTTCGAACAGTGATTGCGAAAAAACTCGTGGGAGTCTTTCTCTCACGAGTTTTTTGCCATCCATGACAACGAGTCGTTAAGACCATGAGTTTTGAGGAGTGATTGAAGGGGTGAATTCACGGATTTTCCTCTTTACGCTGTCGAAAAAACGCGACACAATGCGCCTCCCTTCTCGACTCCTTTCGGATCGTCATCATCATGAATCGTGAAAAAACTCTGGCTCGATTACTGGCATCCAGGCCCATTATTGCCCCGTCGATGCTCAAATGCGACTTTGGCAATCTTGCTGACGACATTGCTCAATTAGAAGCCGCCGGTGCTCCCGTATTGCATCTGGACGTCATGGATGGTCACTTCGTTCCGAATCTTTCCTACGGGGCGATGGTTATTGAGCGGATGCGCGAACACACGACGCTCCCCTTCGATGCGCATCTGATGATTTCAGACCCTGAGAAATACCTTAAGGATTATCTCAAAGCCGGCTGCGATGCGATTTCCATTCATTTGGAAGCGGTCCCTCAGCCGATTTCGGTGCTCGAGAAAATTCGCGAATCCGAAGCTCTCGCTGGGCTGGTGATTAACCCTGAGACTCCTGTGGAAAAACTCGAACCCTACTTGCCTCACTGCGATTTGATCTTGATTATGAGTGTCAATCCAGGCTTTGGTGGGCAGAAATTTATTCCCAAGGCGCTTGAAAAACTGAGCTGGGTTCGACAGCGCATGCGTGATGATCAGCTTCTTTCCGTCGATGGTGGCATCGCGTTTGAGACCATTGCGGCAACTGCCCAATCCGGCGCAACTCTATTTGTCTGCGGAAGTTCCATCTTTGATCAGTCCGATTATTCCCAAGCCATCACTAATCTGCGGAACGCGGCGACACTATAATTGATAGGCACGACCAATAAGATGGTCAATGTTATGCACACACGACGATCTTTCTCCAGAACTACGTCAGAACTTTGCCCGAAGCTGCCATGACACTCCTCACTGATCTTGGTTTTTTGACTCGCTCACGTGGACTATTTCTTATGAATTGCCGCCAACTTGTCCTTGTACGCCCGGGGCGTACCCAATTTGATCTGGAACGCCGCGTTCACGGATCGCTCGACCTCCCCTTGTGCCAGGAAGGTCTGCAGGATGTGCAACACATCATTGCTAAACTTGATCAAATGGAAATCGGTCAGATTCTCAGTTGTGATGTCGACCCGGCCCGCACTACAGCGGAAATGATTGGTGAGGCATTGGGAGTCCCTGTCAAAATTTGTGATGGCCTGACCAATCTCAATCAGGGGCTCTGGGAAGGGATGGGCGTTGAAGAACTCGAGCAGAAATATCCGACAACAATTCATGCCTGGGAAGATCAGCCAGAATCCGTCTGCCCGCCGCAGGGAGAGACGCTTCATAAATGTCGGGAACGTTTGGAAAAAACCCTCAAAAAACACCTGAAGTCAAAAGCGTGTATGGCGATCGTCGCCTGTGAACCGACGGCATCATTGATCAAGCGAATCATTCTCGACGACGATACACCAATCCCATTGACCAACGAACCGCATCAGCAACACTCCATCGAAACAATCCCGATTAATCAGGCCCTGCTGGCTTAAACAGACTGAGTAGAAAATCGGTTATGGCTGTTGAACACTCTGGAAAATTTGAGATTACTCTTGTTGAGCTTTGTCAGTGAGTTCGATCAGGTGGATGTCGGGGAAATAAAATGAAATGATCTGGGTAGCGTTCTTCTCCTGGAACGCAAGTCCTCGTGATCCCCATTGGCAAAAGCCGACTCCATGGCCGTGTCCTTCTCCGCGGACAAGAACGAGTTCCTCGTTCAGCCGAACATCAAAAAACAAGCTTTGCATGCCGGCGTCTCTCCAGGCCTGCTTTAACATGCTGGCGGTATAAAGAGATTGGTGCTTGTTGTTTTCGCCAATCACGAAAGAATTGAGATTCAACGTGTCTGTCTTTTTTTGCGAACGCACAAAGCGAATCGTGTCGAAGGTTGTCGCTTTGGGGTAGGCCTCTTTGAGTAGACGACAGGCTTCTGGTGGTTGCAATTCGACCCGCCACTGAAATCGTGGAGCCCCTCGACAATATTGGCAGCCATGTTGCGGATAAAATTGTTCGTGACCGCGGACCATCTCAAGAACTTCATTTCCATGGCCACCACAGACGGCTGAGAAAAACGTCATCAGGATTTCTGCACCAGCCCGACAGACAATCCCCCGTGTGGATTCGATGGTTGCTCGACCAGATCTGGTTTCTCCTGCATAGGTTTTCTCTTTATGGCGATACTGATAGCCCAAATACATCTGATGGCGTGTCGAATCAGTGACATCAAAAGTGGCAGCAGGCGAAGCGTCAAGAATATGAGCAAAGGCATAGCTGCGAGCGATGATCGCCTGCGCCTGGCGCGCTGCAATCGGAAAATCTGCTGGCATTTCACTATCGATCACGCTGGCTAAGTAGTCTTCCAGTCCGAGGACATTGATCACCTGAATCGATCGTCGACCAGCGACAATCCGGATTCGTCCGCGATAGCAGCGATCGCCAATCCACAAACTGCCATCAACATCCGGGTTGATCTCGATGAGAGCTTGGATTTTCCCCAATCGTCCCTCCCCAGAGACGTGCTCAACGAGCCGACTTGTAAAGTTGACCATGTCACTGCGTACGATGAGTTGGTCATTTTCAATCGCGATGCTTCCCTGATCGATGGCAGAAAACCGTTCGGTCACAGTTCCTGAATCCCCCGCATAGATGATCGTGCCATTGTTAACAGTCAAGCAATGTTTCAAATCCTTTGGCGTGATCTCGACTCGAATCTGCCCATCCCAATCTGCCAGAAACTCTTTGGTCGCCGGATTGAGCAATTCGATGCCTTCTTCGGCTTTCACCCGTGGAAGGGGGATGTGCACGTCTTTGTGTTGAGGGGCAGGTATTCCTGTAACCTGCCTGTCGACGTCCCGTCTGGTTCGCGTCCAGGCGCTCGTCAGGATCGCCCCCAGCAGGAGGATGATCAGAAGGATTCCTGCCGACCTGAGGGTGATATTTGTAGGTGATTTCTTCGCCATGGGGAGAACTCTCGCTATGATTCAACGTGGAAACTCTTGGACTTGTACTTCATTTCACACGATTGCTACACCCCATCATGCACAACACGCCTTTGTTTTCCTCGTCTGCGATCTTTACGCTCGCCGTTCGCGAACTTGTGCGGTTCTTCCGGCAGCGCTCCCGTGTGATCGGTGCCCTGGGGCA
>JBGSVC010000305.1:0-6816 GCA_041753175.1 Planctomycetaceae bacterium | reverse complement strand
TTGGATGGTCCAGACCTGCCGACTCTCATTCCTCGACCTTTGCAGTGAGGCATTAGAATATGAAAACGGCATTGGCATTAGTTGAATGGCTATCACATGAAGATGGTGGACGGCAACAACCACCAACTGGTGAAGAGCCTCCGGTATACTGGGCAGTAGTCAAGTTTATCGACAAAAATACGGTTGATGGGCCTCCAACGAATGGTTGATCACTGAACGTAAAGAAGATCGAGTTAGTGAGGGACAAGTATCATTGGCGTGCAGCAATTAGATTTCGAGTCGAAGAAGCTCCGCATGAATTGCTTACAGTTGGTAGCTACTTCGAGTTGTACGAAGGAAAGAAAAGAGTGGCGACTGGGGAAATCACCGAAGCTGTAGGTTGGCACCGTTTAGCTATGCAAGCGGAAATCCACTGGATCAATAAAGATGAGGGAGGACGTAGCAGACCGCCAGCAGGGGTTGGTTCCCCTCCGTATTCAGCAGAAGTGCGATTTATGGATGAGCCGTGGCCTCCAATGAATGCGTCGTGGTCGTTGGTGATCGAAAAACGAGAGCTGGAAAGCTCTGAGTACGACTGGATTGCCGATGTCAGTTACAAGATGGAGAATGCTCCCCACGATTCACTTCGTCCCGGCAGAACTTTCGAGTTGTACGAAGGCAACAAGTGCGTTGCGTCTGGGACTCTGATGGCTGAATAAGCAGCTTGCGTGTCTTTTCTTCACGCCCCCGGCGTCGCTCTCGCGACGCCGGGCATTTGCTTTAACGTCGTCGTCTTCGCCGCTGGCTTCGCCTTGAGCGTCTTCACCGGCGAGACCGTGTGCATTGGCTTCGCTTTCGGCTGATCCAACGGGTTGATGTTGCTCATGTCGGGCTGAGCGAGTTTGTCATCGGTAAGCCGTAAGACTTCCGGTATTGCACGTTGTTCCGATGGCCGTTCGTTGGTGTGCTTTTTCGGGTCTTGATGCTGATGTCGAAAATATCTTCAGAGCAGAAGGACTGGGGTGAGGGAGCGGGCATGGGAGTGTGCAGCAGGGTGAACTTTGGGGTGGGGTTTAAATTACCAGCGGAGGATTCCGGTGCCCCAGGTGAGGCCGGCGCCGAAGCCGGAGAGGAGGAGGGTGTCGCCGGTTTCGATGCGGCCGGCAGTGACAAGTTCGTCGATGAGGAGTGGGATGGAGGCGGCTGAGGTGTTGCCGTAGCGTGAGATGTTATTGATCAGTTTTTCTTTGGGCAGTTTGAGGGTATCGCAGGTGGCATCGAGGATGCGCATGTTGGCTTGATGAAGCAGGTAGAAGTCGATGTCTTCCAAGGAAGTTTCGGCGGCTTCGGCGACGATTTGAATCGTCTCAGAGACACAGCGGACGGCCCATTTGAAGACGTTTCGGCCGTCCATCTGTAGAAAATGTTTTCCCTGGCTGATGGCTTCGGGGGTGAGTTGATGCATGGAACCGCCGCTGTGTCGATCGAGCATGGGGCCCCCGGAACCGTCGGACCCGAGTTGATAGGCGAGCAGGCCTTGCTGTTGATGACCTTGAGTGAGTATGAGAGCGCCTGCACCGTCGCCGAAGAGTGGTGCGACTTTTTTATCGTCGGGATTAATGATGCGGCTGTTGGTATCGGCACCGACAACGAGTGCGTAGCGGGAGTTGCCAGTGGCGACATACTGAGCGGCAGTGGTTAAGGCGTACATGAAGCCGGAGCAGGCGGCTGAGACATCGAAGGAAGGGGCATCGATGCCGAGGCGGTGTTGGACGAGATTGGCAGTGGAGGGGCAGAGGAAGTCGGGTGTGAAGGTGCCCACGACGAGGAGGTCGATTTGTTCAGCGGCGAGTCCGGAGCGTTCGAGTGCCTGTCGGGCGGCATGGACGGCCATATCGCTGGTCGCCTGATTTTCGGCGGCATACCGACGCTCGATAATGCCAGTGCGTTGTTTGGCCCAACCGGGGTCTAAACCGAGTTTTGCTTCCAGGGCTTCGCTGGTGACAACCTGGGAGGGGACGTAACTGCCGGTAGAGACGACGCGGACTCCCATCAAGCGAGAGGTGCGTTTGCTGAAAACGGTTTTCAGTTCACTCTCGGCGACGTGGCCGTGGGCTTCGAGGAGTTGAGTTTCGGACATTGTTTTAATATGCATGCAGAATCAATTTCGCCTGATTTGCGGGACGGAACTGAATAGACAGTTGGGTGCCTGCAAAGATTCAAGAGATCTCAGACAGAGTGTTTGAGAAGAAGTTGACACATAAGATTGAATTTCATCCATGATATGCGTTCATCCTTGAACTCTCTAGCAATGGTGAAGAGAATTTGCGGCCGTGGTCGGCTTGTCGGTTATCTGGTAAAAGAATGTGTTGTGTGGCGTTTGGAAATAGAGAAAGTGCGAGTGTCAGTGAATCAATGTTGTTCACGCGGGAAGCAATTTGTCACGTGTGGATGGACTGTGGCATGTTTTGCAGCCTCCCTGCGATTACTCAATCATTTCATCCCGGAAAGAATTTGTAAATAATGAAACCGGATGAATCTGACGGGAAGGGTTTAATTCACCGAATTCGGCTTTCGGCGGCGTGGAAAATGACGTTAGTTGATACGACGAATGCGATTGTGTCGGATCGCCGGGTGAATCTACCACTTGAAATTAAGCCACAGGAGTGTGCTGGCGAGTTAAAGCTGATGTTAATTCGCCATTTTAACATTCCATCTCAACTCACTGATGAGAGTTTATGGCTGCATCTGTCGGCTGCGAAGGATTGCGGTGGGGTCGTTTTTAATGGGGTGCGTTTGCAGAGTGACGATGTTGAGGAGATGGAATGGAATGTGACAACCCTGATGAAAGCCTTCAATTGTGTGGAAATTGAATTGAAGACTGACTCGACACCTGGTCGGCCTTTGCGGATAGGGGAAGTTTATTTACTGATCAGAAAGCCCACTGGATCTTAGCAGAAAACGATTCTGGGCTTTGCAGCGGTGTGGACTGTGGGGTCTTGATATTCGTTATGTCAACGAGCAATCAGGCGGCTGAGGTCTGAGCGTGGACCGAAACGATTTGGACTGAGATGATGACTGAGGTGTCGTCGAGAGTGGAGGTTGATGGACGTCTGAGGTCAATTCGAATTCCGTAGGTGCGGATTTCGCTGATGGTCAGTCGACATTGATCATCGGCAGAGATGACTTCAGCTTCGACGAGCGGGATGGTTCTCATGGGAGGAGAAATGGGGATGTGCAGAGTGAGATGATCGAGTCGGGCGGAAAAATCAGCTTTTAATTCCGCATCGATCTCGTCAATGAACTGCCCCTCTTGTTCGAGTTGACGTCTGAGGATTTTTTGTGTGACGTCCTGCTCGGAAGAGGCGATGGGTTCGGACTCGGCATCAAGATCGAAGTAATTGAGTGGACGAGAAATAACGGTGGGTGTGTCATCCAAGAGTGAAGATTGCGAGGAAGGAGAGAGAGTTGCCGTTAATGGAGGGTGTGGGGCTGGCGGTGAAGAGTGGGTTGGGAAAGTCCGCCAGGCTACCAAAGTGGATTTGAGGGTAAGAACAGCCGAGGCAGCCCAGATGGGGAGCATCACGGCTAATAACAATAAGGAGGGGAGTTTCCAAAGGGTGATCGTGATCAGGAGTGTTTGAGTGATGCGGGTGAGAACAATGTAGGTATTTGAGAATTTGTGTGCTGACGGAACGTCGGAGGTAAGGCTGTGTTTTTTGAGCCACAATGAGAATTCGACACCTGAGACAATGAGGAGAAGCGAGAAAACAATGGTAGCCGTTTTGAGACTTGAAGCTGGAAATGGGGATGAGGGAACGGTCAGGATTCCCACAATCGCGATCCAGAGCAGCACGAACATGGCGACGTTGCTGAAGGGGTGAGAAGTGGGATGGGGTGAGGTCATAAATCGCAACGAGCACTCCTGGGGAGGGAGTTGTCGGGGGACAAGGGGGTCAAGAAAAAAGGACGAGAAAGACTCTGCTTTCCCGTCCTTTTAGATTATCGAGTTTTTGTTGGATCACCAAGTCGAGTTTGTGATCAACGGGTGTTGGTGACTACTGAGTCAAAGTCGGGTCGAGAGTGTGTAACCAGATTCAAACGAAATCGTGATAGAAAGAAACCGCCAATCGCCCCGGTTGAATTCGGGAGACGGGCGGCTTGACTTTCCAAAAGATGGCCTTGAGTCAATTATGCGAGGACGAATTCGACTTTGGGCGTTTCGGCTCCGAGTCCGCAGGCTTGACGGAGGGCAGAGGCACGGTCGGTGGCTTCCCAGGTGAAGTCGGGATCGTTGCGTCCAAAGTGACCGCCCCAGGCTGTTTTCTGGAAGATGGGACGAGTCAATTTGAGTTCTTTGATAATGCCTTGAGGCGTGAGTGGGAAGATTTCACGGACAGCAGCTTCGATTTTGGTTTCTTCGACTTTTGCTGAGCCGAATGTGCTTACGCAGATGCTGACCGGTTCGGCGACGCCGATGGCGTAGGCGAGTTGGACTTCACAGTCGGAGGCGAGTCCGGCGGCGACGATATTTTTAGCGACATAGCGGGCCATGTAAGCGGCTGAACGGTCGACATTAGTGGAGTCTTGTCCGCTGAAGGCACCGCCGCCAAGTCGTCCCCACCCGCCGTAGGTATCGACGATGATTTTTCGTCCGGTCAAACCGGTGTCGCCGTGGGGGCCGCCGATGATGAATTTTCCGGTGGGATTAATGTGGTATTTGACGCTGCTGGTCAGGTATTTGGCGGGGATCGTTTTTTTGATGACTTCGTTGATGACGAATTCATGGAGTTCTTTGTTTTGGACTTTTTCGTTGTGCTGAGTTGAAACGACGACGGCATCGACGGAGATGGGGAGGCCGTTTTCGTAAACGACGCTGACCTGGCTTTTGCTGTCGGGGCGAAGCCAGTCGACGACGCCCTGCTGACGGACTTCGGTGAGTTTATTGAGGATACGATGGGAAAGAGCGATGGGGACGGGCATGTATTCTTCGGTCTGGTTGCAGGCGTAGCCAAACATCAGCCCTTGATCTCCGGCACCGTCGGCATCGACACCTTGAGCGATATCGGCGCTTTGTTCGTGGAGACGGACGACGACTTCACAGGAATTGCCGTTGAATCCCATGTCGTCGGTGTTGTAGCCGATGTCGGTGCAGACTTTGCGGGCGATTTTTTCGTAGTCAACTTTGGCGGAGGTACGGATTTCACCGGCGAGGAGGACGAAGTCTGTGGTGCAAAGAGTTTCGCAGGCACAGCGCGAGAGGGGATCTTGAGCGAGGAGTGCATCAAGGACGCCATCCGAAACCTGATCGGAGACTTTATCGGGATGCCCCATGCTGACGGATTCGCTGGTGAAGACGTACTTTGGCATAACTCTAACTGGCGCCTGAGAATCAGGCACCCCTTTCGTCTGACATTGTGAAAAGAGCCGGGGCGAAGAGATGCCGCGGCGGGTCAATCTGACGATCTTAGCGGTTGGAGTTCGTCCAGAAAAGCAAGTCGAGGGGCAATGAGCAGTAGAATTGCAGGAAAAGCATGTTTGCGAAAAGTCCACGGAAACCTGTTGAAAAAATCTATGTGCTGTTAGGCGGCGTGTGAAGCAAGTTGCTGGGGGACTGTTTTTTCGAGAAGGGGTTGGATCGCCAGGAGTGTTCTCGCGGTGGCGCCTTGATGCTGGAGGATGCAATTTCGGCCGGCAAGTCCCATGCGCATCGAGCGTTCTGGGTTAGTGAGAATGTCGATGATTTCGGTGGCCATGTGCTCTGCATTATAAATGGTGACAGCGGCACCGATGTCGGTGAGTTCTGCAGCGATGTCAGAGAAGTTCCAGACATGGGGGCCCATGAGGACGGGTTTGCCGAGGCAGGCGGGCTCCATCATGTTTTGTCCACCGCGTTGACACAATGAACCGCCGACAAAAGCGATGTTGGCGATGCCCCAGGCGGACGTGAGTTCGCCGAGTGTGTCGAGCAGGAGGATTGGTGCAGGAGGAGACTGTGAGGAATCAGAACGTCGTTTGATGGGGTAGCCGAGGGTGGTGACGAGGTGGGCGACTTCTGCGAAGCGTTCGGCATGACGTGGAACAAGTAAGAGTCGCAATGATGGCCATTGTTGTCGAACGATGCTCCAGGCGCGAATGGCGATTTCTTCTTCGGGGGGATGAGTGCTGCCTGCGATGAAAAGGAGGTGGTCGTCTTTGAGGTTGAAAGAGGCCTTGAGAGCGTCGCGTTTGATGGGATCAATCTGTGGGGAGCAGCCATCGAACTTGATAGAACCAGTGACGGTGAGACAATTGGAAGGGACGCCCATGTGGGCGAAGCGGTTTGCATAGTCGTGGTTTTGGGTGGTGACGACGTCGAGCTTTTCGAAGGTGGACTTCAGAAGTGGCTTGAGACGTTTGTAGCCGCGGAAGCTTTTTTCGCTGAGGCGGCCGTTGACAATGGTGATCGGGATATTACGGGTGTGACAGGCGGCGATCAGGTTGGGCCAGACTTCAAGTTCGACCAGACAAACGAGATTCGGTTTGAGTCTGAAGATGGCAGCGTTGACAGCCCAGGTGAAGTCGAGGGGGAAGTAGCAAAGATGATGCTGGGGGAATTTTTCCTGTGCGACCTGGTAGCCGGTGGAGGTGGTTGTCGTAATGATGATGTCCCATGCGGGATGCGATTTCTGGAATGCAGCAACGAGGGTTTGAAGTTGGAGAATCTCTCCGACGCTGACGGCGTGAAACCAGACGGCGGGCTTTTGCGGATTGGGACGAGCGGGGAGGTGGCCGAGGAGTTTTTCGGGCCAGCCCTGTCTATATTTTCCCAGACGGAAAGCGCGGTAGGCGAGGAAC
>JBGSVC010000304.1:0-2310 GCA_041753175.1 Planctomycetaceae bacterium | reverse complement strand
GGTTTTCGCCTAGGCTGTAGATGATCAGTGAACCATTCGACTGAGACTTCAAGGCAAATTGGTTGCCGGTATAAAGGTCAACAGGCAGGCTGCGGAGTAGATCGACATCGAGGGAGTCCCAGTCGGAGGGATAATAGCCATAACGACGCCTTTGGATTTCGAGAGTGACGATGGCGTCGAGAAGATCGCGTTCACAGGCGATTTTGTCCATGGAACTGCTGAATGCGGAGTAGAAGCCAAAGATCGAGCCTGCCATCGATTTGAAAACCCGAGTGTCAATCTCTGAGGCGATCAACTCGCCGGGACCGAGATCTGCAGCCAGGATGCTATAAACATCGACATTGTGACCTGAGAAGAAGTTCCTCTTGTAAAAGGGGAGATCACATTGCTTTAAATGGTTCGTGAGAATTTGAGTTGAGAATCGTTGCGAAATTTCAGACTCGCCAATGAAATACAATCCGGTACAAGTGATCCAATTCGGAATCGATGATAAATCGATTCCCAGAGTATCGTTAACAAATTCGGACCCCGACTGTTTTTTCATTTGAAGTTGATTGAAACAATACTCTGCTTTGAGAGCTTCCGAGAGTTTGTTCGGGATTTCTCTGCGATCATTTCTCAAATGTGTGTGCAACTCATTGAGTTGTCGCTCGCTGACGTTTTTTGACTGGATCGTTTCGAGCAGACCCTCTTTGATTGCGAGTCTTGTCAACCTCTGAGCAAACAGACAATCGAAATAAGTGCCCCTCTGGGAGATCAGCAACCCCATACGCAGGAGATCTCGATACTTTTCAAGAGCCCCACTGATGTTGCCGACGTCGAGATCACGCTTTCCCAAGATCATCAAAGCGTGTCCAAAAGTTCTGGTTTGCAAGATGACATCTGAGCCACCAAAAACATTTTGATCATCCATTCGGCGATGTTGAAACTGTGATTTTCTGAGGCCTTGCTGCCATTTTAAAACTGCAGGCTCCATGAGCAAAATCTTACGTCTTATCGTTTCGTCGATGTCTGACCAAGACCGTGACGACTGTTCGAATATCCCTTCGATATGCAACAGAGTTGGTGGTAACATGGAGAACGCTGAACTCAATTCGACACAGGCATTTTCAGCGTCAGGGACTTCGTAACTGCAATAGGCAGCATAGTCAAACGGATGATCGATGCGTGGGACCAGCATTAAGCGTTTGGCACGCAAGGCAAATGGGCACAGGAGGATGGTGACGACGAACGCCAAGCTGATCATCGCCCAAGGGCGTTTCCACCATCTGGGTTTGCGTCGCTCCGAATTGGCGATGGGAGGGCCAGGCATTGTGACTTTCTTGGCACCAGGGGTGATCAGGTGAAATGTGTCAATTCAGTTTCACCCGACAGAACTTCTTCTTGCCTGCGAACAGTAGCAGACCATCGACGACGTCGATGAGTTGGTCGTGTGAATCGATCTTGATTTTGTCTTCTCCCATTTTGGCTCCACCCTGCTGAATGAGTCGTCGGGCTTCGCTTTTGCTGGGGACCAGATCGAGAGCGGCGAGCAAATCAGCGGCCGCCATCTTCCCGTCGATCAAAACCGTGGGATCGAGTGCTGTTTCTGGTATGTCTGAGGGGAGAGCACTGCCACCAATTTCATCCTGCCAGCGTTTCGCTGCCGCCTCGGCTTCCTGTGTATTGTGATAGTCTGCCATTACAAGTTTGGCGAGATGAACCTTCGCGTCTTTGGGATGCTTTGAAATCATGGCGGCTGCATCAGCCAATTCAACATTGGTGAGCAATTCAAAGTACATCGGCAAGACGTCGTCGGGGAGTTGCATAAACTTCTTCATCATCTCATAGGCAGATTCTGAGATGCCGATGTAATTGCCCAGAGACTTTCCCATGCGACGATGGCCATCCAAACCGACGAGAATCGGCGACATGACGGCGATCTGTTGAGGCATTTGTTCCATTTTCTGCAGATCGCGGGCGAGCATAAAGCTGTAAAGTTGCTCGGTGCCACCCAGTTCGATATCAGCTTGAATTTTCACCGAGTCCCAGGCCTGCATAACGGGATAGAGGCATTCGTGCAAAAATATCGGGACTTCTTCTTTGTAGCGTTTGGCGAAATCATCGCGGGTGAGGAGTTGGGCGATAGTCACGCGACCGCAGAGCATGAGGATTTCTGCAAACGTCATAGCGCTGAACCAATTGCCATTGCGATGGACTTCTGCTGTGGACAGGTCGATGACTTTGCCAACTTGTTCCAGATAGGTCTGAGCGTTTTTTTCGACTTCTTCTTCGGTAAATTTTTTTGTGCGGGCTTCATCTCTGCCCGAG
>JBGSVC010000303.1:0-3615 GCA_041753175.1 Planctomycetaceae bacterium | reverse complement strand
CAAAGCATGCATTTGTGACCTAGTTATTGTCAAATTGGCGACTCTTGATGTGTTAATGAAGTCCCTGTCTGGTTTTTTCCAAAAACTGACAGGGACTTTTTCTCTTTCCCATCAATCCCTGGTTCTGCCTGATGACTGAGTTGAATCTCTATTTCTGTTTGTTATATTATGCGATTGACGAATGGGAATGGATCAAGGCATCCGTCGTCTGCAGAATCAAGTCATCTGCAGTGTGGGGTCGTCCGCAGGCAAAGTAGCGAGGATTTGTTCGGAATGTCGATCACGAAAGAACGTAAACAAGAACTGATTGGTCAGTATCGTCGCGATGACGGCGACACTGGATCACCTGATGTACAAATTGCGGTGCTCACGCACCGTATTAATGAGCTTACCGCTCACCTGAAACGACATAGTAAAGATTATGCCAGTCGACGTGGTTTGCTGATGTTGGTCAGTCGACGTCGATGCCAACTGGATTATTTGAAAAAGAAAAATCCTGCTCGTTATCTTGAAATGATTGCAGAGCTGGGCTTGCGAAAATAGTTTCTGAAACACCCAGCTTTTGGCTGGGTGTGTTTTTTTGTTAATTGCGTGTTCGTTGTTTTGGAGTCTGTTATTCGATAGTAGAAGGTTATTTCGAAGTTTGTTGTTTCCGCCTGTGGCAAGTGGCATTGAAAAGTTTTTGGCACATCAGGGGGGAGTTGGTCGCCTGTATGAATGCTGGCGAAACGATTTCCTGGTAAATTCAGATCGTTCGAAGCAAGATGGCAGTCGTCATTTCAGTTGTCGTGTGAAATCGGTTGGTCTGTATGAAATGCTTTTCGCTGGTGTGTCCGAAGACCGCCAATAGTCCGCAGCGAATTCAATCCTGAAATTGTTGAAATTTTCCTGATTGGCTCTTTTGTCAGCATTGTTGAAGTCTTTGAGCTGATTCAGCATGTCGACCGAGTTTTGAGTTGCTTACAGCATCTTTCTATTACATTCATCGTTACTGTCCTCAATCACCTGCAAATAAATCCTATCGTAAGTCTGAGTTCAAGCACTCCCGATAAACGGATTTAGTTGTCCAATTTTTGTCAGTCTTTTAAGTCGTTTCCAAGTCTTCTTCAAGCAGGTCGTTTGCCCAAGAGAACATGATCTTAATTTGTGAGTTTCAGCACTGAGTTGTTGACACATGTTTCAAATAGCAGGTTCTCGGGACGACCCTCAATCGTTGAAAAATTAAGTAGGAATATCACGTGAAAACAGTCGTTGAAAAAGAAATCGCCGGTCGTATGTTGTCTATCACAACCGGAGAAATTGCCAAGCAAGCCGCTGGCGCGGTGCTCATTCAATATGGTGAAACCGTCGTCATGGTCGCCACTCAGAATGGTCCATTACCTGCGCATCTCGACTTTTTCCCGCTGACAGTTGATTATCGGGAACGCCTGGCTGCTTCCGGAAAATTTCCTGGTGGGTTTATCAAGCGAGAAGGCAAGCCTTCAACACACGAAGTCTTGACCATGCGATTGACCGACCGGCCGATTCGTCCACTGTTCCCCAAATGGTATCGCGAAGAGTTGCAGATCATGTCGACTGTACTCTCATGTGACGGCCAGAACATGCCGGACGTGCTCTCCATCAATGGTGCATCAGCGTGTTTGATGCTGGCTCCGGTTCCATTTCAAGGTCCGATTGCCGCTGTCCGTGTTGGCATGATTGATGATGAATTTATTCCCTTCCCCACTCATGAGCAAATGAAACGCAGCGAACTGGATCTGGTCGTCGCCGGGACAAAAGAATCCATCCTCATGATCGAGGGGTTCGGAAAGCAGATTCCTGAAGAAATCATGGTAGATGCCCTGATGTATGGTCACGAAATTATCCAGGAAATTTGTGATCTCCAAACTGAATTGGCAGAGAAGGCCGGCATCAAAAAACCAGAGTTTGCAGTACCTGCAGAAAATGCATTTGTTGAGATGATTCGCTCAGATGCGGCTGGGAAAATCCGTGAGGCCAAATTATCGAAAATGAAGCATGATCGAGCCGACGCCGTGCGAGCCGTTCGTGAAGAACTCAAAGGGAAATATTTTCCCGAAGGAGCCGATCGGCAAGATGGTTTGACCAACGCCAATTTTATGGCTGCTTTTGATTCAGTCGTTCGGGATGTAGTCCGCGAGATTACGCTTGAGGGAACACGACTCGACGGACGCAAACCTGATGAATTGCGTGAGATTAGCTGTGTGGTCGGTAATATTCCACGTGTCCATGGCTCGGCTCTGTTTACGCGAGGTGAAACGCAGTCGCTGGCGACCGTCACTTTAGGCACCACTCGCGATCAACAACGGGTTGAAAACCTGTTCGGGGAATTCGAAAAACGATTTATGCTCGATTACAATTTCCCTCCGTATTCGGTGGGCGAGTGTAAGCCATTGCGAGGCCCCGGGCGACGAGAAATTGGTCACGGTGCGTTGGCAGAGCGCTCGGTTGAGCCAGTGATTCCGGATTTGAAAGATTTTCCTTATACGATCCGCGTGATATCTGATATCACGGAGTCGAATGGTTCTAGTTCGATGGCGTCTGTCTGCAATGCGACACTGAGTTTGATGGATGCCGGTGTCAAAATTCGTCAACCTGTTGCCGGAATTTCGATTGGTCTGGTCAAGGAAGGTGATCGCTACACACTGTTGACAGACATCATGGGCGATGAAGATCACTTTGGCGATACGGACTTCAAAGTTGCTGGAACCCAAAAAGGGATTACCGGAATTCAACTTGATCTGAAAATTGATGGCATCAATCGTGAGATCATCGTCAATACCCTTGAGCAGGCACGTGCCGCTCGGATCGAATTGCTCAAGACGATGCTCGCAGAGATTCGCCGACCACGCAAAGAGCTCTCGCCTTATGCTCCTCGCCTGCGGACGATGACAATTCCAGTTGATAAAATTGGACTATTGATCGGACCTGGTGGCAAGACGATTCGTCAGATTCAGGAAGAAAGCGGATCGACACTGGATATTGATGATGATGGTACGGTCTTCATCTCTGCTCCCAATGAAGAAAAGCTGCAAGCGGCTTTGGCTCGCGTGGAAGCTTTGACAGAAGAAATACGCGTTGGCAGAATTTATAAAGGCAAAGTAATTGCCATTAAAGACTTTGGGGCCTTCATTGAAATTGCTCCTGGCAAAGATGGTTTATGTCACATCAGTGAACTGTCCAATGAATATGTTCGTACTGTCAGCGATGTCGTAAAACTTGGCGACGTCGTCGATGTGAAAGTCATTGCAGTGGACGATCAAAACCGTGTCAAGTTGTCTCGCAAAGCACTTCTGGAAGTTCCCGTTGTCGAAGGCGACGAAGAAATTGAAGAAGACGATGACATGTAACAAGTGTTAGGCTGATTTCTGAGAATTTCGTCTCTGAAGTTAGCTGATGAAATCATGACCGACTGATCGCAGGAATTCTCACTTCTGTGATCAGTCGGTTTTCGTATATCGCCTCTTGTGTAAAGCAGTTGCCAGCATGACAACTCCATTTTCAAAAGAGATCTCATCGACAGACGAATCGGCTCTCCATGTCGAAAAGACGTTGGAAATTGTCACTCTGGCGGGTAGTCTGGCCCATGAGATTCGC
>JBGSVC010000302.1:0-4438 GCA_041753175.1 Planctomycetaceae bacterium | reverse complement strand
TCAAGATCGGCTATCATGTCAGAGAGATTCCTGTTTTTGAAGACGAGTTCTGAAATTGAGGATGTTGAATGACTGGTTTTGACCTCTATAACTCTTTACGATGGGAATTGTGCTGAATCATGGATTTTGCCGATGGCAAATTAAAAAATATGAAAACCCGCGTGGTCAATTGCTGAGTTCGTCAGACTCGACATTCTCAACACCATCAATTCGACACGACGAGATCTAATTCTGTTCTCAAAATCACACTAAAGGAAACCTCTATGGCCGTTCAAGTTGGTCAACAAGCACCCGAATTTCAGGTTCAAGCCTACGATCGCACAAAAGACAACACGGACAATCAATTCAAAACCATCTCGCTGAGTGATTACAAAGGCAAGTGGGTCTGTTTGTATTTTTATCCTCTCGATTTTACGTTTGTCTGTCCGACAGAAATTGTCTCTTTCAATAATGCACTGGGTGAGTTTGCGGATCGGGATTGTGTTGTTTTGACGGCAAGCACCGATAGTGTCTACAGCCACAAAGGCTGGTGTGATTCTCACGCAGACCTGGCCAAAATGAAACACTTGATGCTCGCTGATAACAGCCACAATCTTTCTCGCAGCTATGGAGTCTTAAAAGAAGACGCCGGTATTGCCTACCGTGGTATTTTCCTGATTGATCCCAACGGTGCGATCCGCTGGTCTGCCGTACACGATCTCTCTGTGGGGCGAAATGTCGATGAAGTCTTGCGTGTTCTGGATGCACTCCAGACAGACAAGCTGTGTCCTTGCAACTGGAAAAAAGGGGAAGAGACCATCAACTAGTGGTGATTTTTCAGTCTTTGCAACTCAGTTGGTGGTTCACCTGCCCGAATGAGAAAAATGCGCCATGACTGGATTGACGCCACCATTTACGGGTTCATGACTGTTTGTAGTTGAGAACAGTCATGCCTGGGGCTCAGTTGTCGATCATGGTCGTCTTCATAGTCAGTGAGTTGTTGCCGTCGCTGAGTTGATTTTCAAAGTCACCCAATTGTGGAAAGCATTGCAACATGGGGTTGATCGCACCTGTTCCAGAATCCGAAGCAAGTGAAGGTGTTGCACAAATCTACGGCCGGATCAAAGAAATGTTTGGCAGCGACGATCTGCCTGCACCGTTTTTATTAATGGGGCGGGTGGAACCTTTCCTCAAAGATTTCTACATGAACTATAAAAAGTTCGTGCACGGCAGCGGTGCGCTCGACGCCAAAACCCGCACAGCAATCGCGCTGGCGGTGGCTTGTCACGCCAAAAGCAATTTGTGGATTGAATACTATTTCGCGATGGCGGGTCAAGCAGGATGGAGTCAACAGGAACTCGCTGAGATCCTGGCAGTGACGGCAACCAATTACATGTACAACACTTTCTTCAAATTTCGGGAGTTGTCTGGCACCCAGCTTTTTGATGGGCTGCCAGTCGGCCTGCGAGCGCACACGTTTTCTCAATCATCGCTGGATCATCAACTGATCGAACTTATTGATATCGCGATCAGCGATATTAATGCCTGCAAGCCTTGTGTTTCAGGACATGTTAACAAAGCCAGAGATTTGGGTTTGTCTGACATGCAGATTCTGGAAGCTGTGCAATGTGCGGCCGTCGTTTACGCAGGAGCGATGTTTATCAATTCGGCTTTGGCGTAGCAGCCTGTTGGAATGTTCGATTTCAGTTTTAGAAAATTACTGTGTCTTCAGAAACGATAGGTTTGTCATGGGTAGTCGAGAAGAAATCTTAGCAGCATTGAGAAGCGTCAAGCTCGATCAGACTGAGCTTCCTGATTTACATGGAGACTGGATCTCCTACGAAGACCCCTGGGCTCAGTTTGCAGAGGTACTCGTCAGCGTAGGTGGAACCTGCGTGATGTGTGATAGTGAAGATGATTTCCGCAAAAAACTGTCGGAAAATGAACTCTTTACCTCCGCTCAAACCATCGTCTCACTGGTTGACGGAATCGCTTCTAAAGGCTGTGACATTCACGCCCTCGAAGATCCCCATGAACTGCAACATGTCGAATTTGCGATCATTCCTGGCGAATTCGCTGTCGCCGAAAACGCCGCGATCTGGATTCAAGGAAGCCGACTGGTTCATCGATCAGTCTTGTTTTTGACTCAACACAAGGCAATTGTCGTCAAGCACTCGACTCTGGTCGATCAAATGCATCAGGCTTATGCTCGAATCAAAATTGAAGGGGAACGATTCGGAGTCTTCGTGTCAGGTCCTTCAAAAACGGCTGATATTGAGCAATCTCTGGTCATAGGTGCCCACGGATCACGTTCTTTGACGGTGTATGTGGTGAAGGATTGACGGTTTTGTCGTTATGTTTCGAAGAGTTACCCACTGATTTTGCCGAATGCCGGAGATTTGAGTAGACCGATTCTGACAGATCAGTAGAATTGGATGGATCGTGGTTTTGAAACCACACCTGGGGAGCCAGATGTCGATCATTGGATCGAACTGAAACGTACCCCATGCGATCGAAACCTGCCACGAAACAGGTTCCAATCTCTTCCAAAGGTTCTAATGATGTCAGTCAGCAGTGCCCAAACGCTTGTGACCGGTCAGCAGGAGTTGATCGATAAATATTATGATGCCCGAGTGCAGTCAATTCGGGTCGTTCACGATGAACTCCTGATCCTGCGAGTCGTGCCCGATGCTGGCATTCCTCAATATAAAGCCGGCCAGTACGTAACGTTGGGGTTGGGTCCATTCGAGCCGCGGATTGATGGTTTGCAATCCGGAGTAACAGAGAGTTCCAAGATTATTCAACGCGCCTATTCGATCTCTTGTCCGATGGTACAGGGCAATAAGCTGACAACGTGTCGGGATCTGTCATTTGTCGAATTTTATATCACCTTGGTGAATTTGAGTGATGAGGATCGAGCCCGTCTGACGCCACGGTTGTTCGGACTGCGCCCGGGCTCACGAATTCATTTCGGCCATAAAATCACGGGGAAGTACACAGCCGATCCGGTGCGCCCACAAGATAATGTCTTGTTGTTAGCAACTGGAACCGGCGAGGCGCCCCACAATGCCATGACTGCCGAATTGCTCGCCGGAGGACATCGGGGCAAGATCACTTCCGTCGCTTGCGTGCGTTTCCGAAAAGACGCCGGGTATCTGTTGAACCACCGCGATCTGGAACGACTCTATCCAAGCTATCGCTATCACCTCGTGACCACGCGAGAGCCAGAGAATCTCGATCCCAACGTTCCTGGGTATGTTGGGAAAGTTTATTTGCAGGATCTTCTGCAACGGCCAAACGTCGGTGAGTGGCTCGGTTTTGAACTGGATCCGTCCAAAACGCAGGTCTTTCTATGCGGTAATCCTGACATGATTGGGATTCCATCGAACATCACGAAACATGTCGCTGGCGAGCCTTGGCAATTTCCTACACAACGGGGCATCATCGAGATCCTGCTCGGACTCGGATTTGAATTGCCAGCCGGTGGTCACGGAACAGCGGGCGTGAGCAGTGGAAACATTCACTTTGAGAAGTATTGGTAGATTGGGGCAGTTGAGTCGCCGAATTGGACTGACCTATCTTTTCTTTCGGCCCCATGAATTCCGCCATTGATTTCAGAGAAGGCGTTAAATAAATTTTGCAACTGTTCTGATGGGCGTCATAATGAAGTGTCAGTCAACGATGGCTCAGACACCAAACCCAAGGGCAGAAGTGCTTTTGGAGACAGGCTGGAAGCGAGATCTCAACGTATTTTGATACGGCAATTTGCGGAACATGCGGCCCCTGAATGGATTAGGGGTTTGACTTTTTTCGCTCTTGAGAATAATCTTCCGGCAGAATGGAGTCGATGCATGCTGTGGTCGATGTCACGCAAGTGGACGGTTTGTCATCACCTCGGTTCATCGAAAGCTATTGCCAATTCACCTCAAAGTGTTTTCAGGGTTGCAGTTGTCACCGACAACTGAACCTGAAAGCCAGACGAAAGGTAATTGGCTTGCTGGTTTTACAACAACTTCGTTTTCATAAACATGTGTGTTGTTTTGTTTTCGATGAGGAGCCATTTTGTGGGCGATCTGTTGATTGCTTGCTAAATGACTGACAATGAGTGGACCGAGTGATTGATCGTTGGGCTAGTGATGGAACAGTCCTTACTGTATGACGGACCGGATCGTGCGACAGCATTGACACTGAATTGACCTGACACCCATCCAGGCGAATTTGAATTCGCCGAAAGAGTGCCAGGCAAGGAGCGTGTTGAAAGGTAAGTGTTATGTCAGGTAGTCTCATTAATGCAGGGTCTCAATTTCGTTTTCGAGCTTCCATCAAAACGATGATGATCGTCGCCACTTGTATGGAGGCTTTGATTAGCAGTCATCGTTCGATTCAGGCCGAATCAACATTCGTTGCCAACTGGGCCGACGAGATGTTTTCGGATGCCCGCCATGATTTTGGGTTCGTT
>JBGSVC010000301.1:0-29072 GCA_041753175.1 Planctomycetaceae bacterium | reverse complement strand
CATCGTTGTACCAGTCTCAACTGATGAGCTTGCAACCTCTATATCTCAATGACCCCAAAAAGGGACCAAAAACAGAAGCTGAAGATCGTATGGTCGGCTTCTTCCCACATACAACTTTCAATCTCAATCCGCGTGCCTCTTCAATCGATACTCCTCTCCACTCTTTCATTCCTTATAAACACGTCGACCACATGCACCCCAATGCCGCGATTTCTGTCGCCGCATCTAAAAACTCGGCCAGACTCACCAAAGAGATTTACTGCGACGATGTCGTTCATACTCCATGGCTGCGACCCGGCTTTGAGCTCGGTCTTGAAATGCAACGCATTGCTAAAGACTATCCCAAGTCCAAAGGGATTATCATGGGGCAACATGGACTGATCAACTGGGCCGATGATGATAAAGAGTGTTATGAACTGACCCTCAGCCTCATTGAAAAGGCCGCCAAATATATCGAAACTAAATATGAAGCCAAAGGCGGAAATCCCAAAGCTTTCGGCGGACAAAAATATGCTTCACTCGACGAAGCTCAGCGCAAAGCCACATTCGTCAAAATTCTTCCCTGGCTGCGAGGTAAAGTCTCTCAGCAGGTTCGATTCGTTGGGACCGTTCAAGATGACGACACGATCCGTCGCTTTGTCAATTCCAAAGACGCCGCTCGCTTGTCCGAACTTGGCACAAGCTGTCCTGATCACTTCCTGCGAACGAAAATCAAGCCGCTCTATGTTGATTGGGATCCGGCCACGGGTGATGTTGAAAAGCTCCAGAATCTGATTACCGAAGGCTTGGAAAAATACCGAAAAGATTATGCTGCATATTATGAACAATGTAAGCATTCAAACTCGCCGGCGATGCGCGATCCTAACCCAACAGTCATTTTGATCCCAGGTCTGGGAATGATCGCGTGGGGGAAAAGCAAAAGCGAATCACGCGTGACCGCAGAGTTTTACAACTGTGCCGTCGAAGTCATGCGGGGCGCCGAAGCCATCGATGAATACATCGCCCTTCCACTCCAGGAAGCCTTTGACATCGAATACTGGTTGCTCGAAGAAGCCAAGCTCCAACGTATGCCGGCTGAAAAAGAACTCGATCGACAGATTCACATCGTCATCGGTGCAGGGTCTGGAATCGGCAAAGAAACCGCCCATCGACTCGTCAAGGAAGGGGCACACATCGTCTGCGTTGACCTCAATGGAGAAGCTGCTCAAGCGACAGCCAATGAAATCGTCAAGAAGTATGGTCAGGGTATTGGTGTTGCTGGTACCGGTATCAGCGGTTGCGGGCCGGCTATTGGTCTTCAATGCGACATCACCAAACGCGACAGCGTCCGTGCGATGCTCGATGAAGTCATCTATGCCTACGGTGGATTCGATGCCATTGAAATCACTGCAGGGATCTTTGTCGCCAGCGACACCACAGGCCACATCCCTGACGATAAATGGGCCCTGACGTTTAATATCAACGTGACAGGCAGCTACCTCGTCGCTGACGAAGCCTTCAAGACTTTCAAACAACAGGGATTGCGCGGTGCCATGGTTTTGACCACGTCTGCCAACGCCGCAGTAGCCAAAAAAGGAAGTCTGGCCTACGACACCTCGAAAGCCGCCGCCAACCACTTGGTACGCGAACTCGCCATCGAACTTTCGCCATTGGTCCGCGTTAACGGTGTCGCTCCCGCGACCGTCGTCAAAGGCTCCGCCATGTTTCCTCGTGATCGCGTGATTGGATCGTTGGCGAAATACGAAATTCCTTACACCGATAACGAAGAAACCGAGTCTCTGGTCAACAAATTGGCGCAATTCTATGCCAACCGCACGCTGACCAAAGCCCCGATCACTCCTGCTGATCAGGCCGAAGCCTACTTCCTTTTGGTCAGCAATCGCCTAAGCAAGACGACCGGTCAGATCATCACAGTTGATGGTGGCCTCCACGAAGCGTTCCTGCGATAACATCAAAGTCACCGGCCCTCTGCTGACAGCAGAGGGCCGATGAACCTACAAGCCGTTTGATCTATTCAGAACATCAATGAAAAACGCTAGTCATCTTGCGAGATGACCAGCGTTTTTGTTAATTGAACAGGAATCCGAGTCTGTTTAACCTTGATACTCACGCTTGGTAATCAGTCCCGGCGCTGGGACCGGATACTTGCCGTCGGAATTAGCCAACAGCGGAGCCGGCCCGTCGAGTGTCAGTTCACCGACCTGAGGTGCAAACTCGTGATCGTGTTTCATAAAGTCTTCGAGAGTGATCTCGACGCCCGTATGTGCCGACATTCGCCCCATCGACGTCACTGCACTGGCCATCACACCCCGCTCGACTTCGTTGTATTTTTCATCATTGCGTATCGCAGTGACCAGATGATCCCACTCTAATTGATACGGATTCGGTTCCGGTTGAGGAAACGCCCACTTCAACTTATCTTCGACCATGTTATGTCCGTCATAGATACGGCATTTGGCTGGCGAGTGAGCCGCGGTCGAAATCACGCCAACACCTTTCGTTCCATGTGCAAAGCTGGCGAATTCTTGAGTACATCCGGGAATTGTTCTTCCATCCAAAAACAGCTTCGTGCCGTCGTCGAACGTATATTCGATCGAATAGACATCGAAGTTCTGATCGACACAGTCTCCTCGATAGTGACGTCCGCCCATGCCCATCGCCTTGACTGGCCATTTTCCTTTCATCCAGCAGGCCTCGTCCAGATTGTGAATCAGAAAGTCGCTATAGGCACCACCCGAAAGCCACAGGAATCCGTGGAAGTTTCGAATCTGATACATCAGTTCGCTTTCCGTACCAGATCGCGGCTTGGTGGCTGCCGAACCCGTCGGCCCTGCGATACGATAAGCTCTGAGCATCGTGATTTCACCAATTTCGCCGTCCTCAATTCGTGACAGCAGTTCATGACGGGCTTCACAATGTCGACACATCAGTCCGACACCAACTTTCAAATTTTTCTCAATCGCATGCTGATTAATGTCCAGCATTCTCACTGATGTGGGGGCATCGATTGTCACTGGCTTTTCCATGAACACATGCAGCCCTTTTTGGATTGCATAAGAATATTGCACCCAGCGAAAAGCCGGAGGCGTCGCCAGAATCACGATGTCACCTGGATTCAAACAATCCATAGCATGTTTGTAACCGTCAAATCCGACAAATTGTCGATCAGCAGGGACATCAACGTCTCCCACCATGCTTCTACTGATTTTCCTGGGCTTTTGTTGGGCCTTATTTTCTAAAGCTGCAATCGTGCTATCAATTTTGTTCTGGAAGACATCAGCGACCGCAACCAGCTTGATCGGCCCTCCTGTCACCGAAAGTGCCTGGGAGGCTGCCCCAGTGCCTCGACCTCCACAGCCCACTAAAGCCACCTGAATTGTATTTGTTTCTCCGGCAAACATTCCCGCGGAGATCCCCGATTGGGCCAGTAAAACTGCTGCGGAAACTCCCCCAGCAGCGCCCATAAATTCTCGTCGTGACCCACCCTTTATCGCCTTTTGCTGTTCGCCCATCATCTGCACCTCGTGATCTAATTGTTCAAGTGTTAAAAGACATATTAGTCGACGTTGATAATACTCTGGTGCTAATGGTGTGTCGTTCAAAAAATGCGAATTTTCATTCTTAATTCGCAAAATGTCCGGTAATGCACAACAAAAAATCTGCGGACAACTCAGGACTCCAAGCCGAGAGGAGATCTGATTGGAGAGTCTATTGTGGTCATTACCGATGTTCTGCAGGCATGACTTAAGCGTCGACGGGAGCAGCCTGTTTGGACGGAGCGCCATTGGTATGTCCGTTCGGCGGAGTCAAAGACAGACCTTCTGGAGACTCTGCCGAGTTGATCGAAACCGGAGGCGACCAGCTCCGGATATGCAGATCCCGTTGTGGAAACGAAATTTCAATCCCTTCCAGTCGGAAGCGTTCCAGAATCAGGTTGTGAACCTCATCGACGGTTTTCAAGCGATTCTCAAGAGAAGGCAGATAAAAGCGAATCACAAAATCAAGCGTGCTGTCTCCAAAACCATCAAAGTTAATCAGTGGTGCAGGTTCTTCGAGAATATTTCCGTGATCGCGACAAATCTCTTCGAGCAATCGTTTAACCTTCCTGGGATCGGAGTCATAACTAACACCCACCTTCACCACCACACGATTGCGTGTGCTCGATAATGTCCAGTTCAGAATACTTCCAGTGATCAAATCTTTGTTGGGGACAATGTATTCCTTCTCATCCCAGTCAGTAATCGTCGTTGAACGTATCCTGATTTTACTCACTAGACCCGTCGTGCTTCCTAATGTCACGACATCCCCAACTCGAATGGGGCGCTCAAACAAAATGATCAAACCGCTGACAAAGTTGGCGAAAATCTCTTGTAAACCAAACCCCAGCCCGACCGACAACGCAGCCACCAGCCATTGAATATTTTCCCATGTCAGACCGATTGTCGAACCGACGACGATAATACCAATCAGGCTGACCGCATACCGCGACAATGTTGAGATGGCATATCTGGCACCCTTATCAAGCGGCAATCTCCCTAGAATTGCCAGTTCAATAAACCCGGGCAGATTTGTCGCCACTAAATAGGTAATCACCAGGCTGAACACCAGAAAGATTAAATCGCTGTAATAAAATTTGAACTCGCTGGCTACCGGAAAGACAAGTGTCTGATTCAACGCAGGCATCACACTGTTCCAGATCTGCCAGATGCCACAGATCCCAATCAATAACACCGCTGTCCGAATAAATTTGCGAGTCTGGTTAGTGACAGACGACAGGTCGATCAAGTCTTCAGCGGCTGGCCGCGTTCCCAGAGGTGTCCCCCCGACAGTTGCTGTTTCAGCCGACTGGCTTTGCGCTTCACGACGAATCCGTGCCTGCTCGACAGCCATGCGTCGTCGATTGACCAGCAGCGCCCGGGCGAGTATCCCATTGATAATCGCCATCGCCAGGATCCAGATCACCGATTCGAACAATCGTGATGTCAACACCAGGGCCGTCTCGTAATAACCAATCGTTGCCAGGATCGTCACGGCACACAACGAAAAGACCACCAGCCATTTCAGTGGTTTCACCCAGATGTTAAACATCACAGGCTGAGGGTTGGCCCCCAGATTAAAGATCGAAAACGTAAACCCGACATTCAGAATTGCCATGACCAGAAAGGAAAGACGCCCTAATGACGACGACCACAATTCACTTTGAGACTGCGAATTGAGAATGATCACAATCGACCACAGCAACACGTTCGTAAACATACTCCACAGTAACGCGCGTCGTATCTGAGGCAAACGCTGGAAATTCCAGTCAAGATGCGAATCGACCAGACCTTTGCGTCGCGCGAAATGACGAGTGATCTCGTAGATCAATACAAGCTGACCAGCGACGATCAGCGTTCGTGAGAGCGCAAGAGCAAACGTATTTTCTGATAACGACGCAGAAAGGCGCCACCCCACAAACATCAACGCTGTCGGCAACAACATCGATAAAAACAGGCTATATCCCACCACTTCCAAAGTCGGTACAAACTCCATTGCTGATCGACGCGAGGCAATTTCCGACTGCTTGATCATCCACCGTCTGACCGGACGCTGAAACACAAACAACAACAAAAAAATCATGCCAAACGCCAGCCACAATTCGAGACGATTGGAAATGTCTGACTTCAACTCCTGACCGACCGCATTCCAGTTCGCAGACGAAACTATCCACATCCATGCTTCTGGTGTCGGACGTATCTCGCGCCGTGACAATGGATAGGTACTGCGGATCCACAACACACGCTCATTGATGAATTCAGAATATTCGCGAGTTTCTTCGATCAATGCCGACTCTTTTTCTTTGAGCTTCATCAACTGATCGATGTAGGTGTTGTAGTCTGTCCGGACATCTTCTAATTGATCGCGTTGTTGCAGTAAAAGTTTTTCAAGCTCCGCTTCCATCTCTTCGGTCAATTCATAAGGAGCGTTGATTGCAGTAGATTGCTCCTGCACCCATTGATCCTTCACCAGTTCAAGATCAGCAAACTCCTGCCGCTGCATGCTGTAGTCGAGTGACTGAAATCTGGCGTCGCCGACAAGCGTTTCGTAGTTTTGAATTTCGCGACGCAGTTCAGTGATATCAGGCAGATTTTCACGTTCTCTTCGTAATAACTGCCCGGTTTGTGTCGACATGCTTCCTGAAGTTAACTTCGTATCTGATGCTGATTTCGCAGTCGTCACTCCTTCCAGTCGTGCCTCGACAATTTTCAATCGATCGGTGGCATTATCAATTTTGACCGCGATCTCTTTGCGGACAACAGCCAGTTCTGTCAATTCCTTGGCCAGGGGGGCTAGCTCGGGAGCCACTGTCTCCGCTTGTTTTTTCTTCTCAGCGATCTGCTTGTCAGCTTCCTCTTTGCGTAACAGATTGACGCGTTCACGCAGGAGCCCGACGCGCTTTTCCAGTCGCGCTTTATCTGCAGTAGCGTTGTCCAGCTTGATTGGCAATAACTCTGTTGTCGCCAAAAACATATCCAGTTCATATTGTAAACTCTCCTGGATGACCTCCAACGCTTTTTTGCGAACCTGATCGTACGTCATTTTTGCAATATCGAGGGGACCAAAAACGCCATCAACAGCCACAGGCGTTGTGTTTTGAGAGATACGCTCCAGTTCTGCACGATTTTGTATCTGATCCTGCTGAATGACCGCCTGTCGCTCAACCCGCGCTTTGGGCTCTGCCTGAATTTTCGTAAGCACATCAGTCGCCTGCTTCAAATTCAGTTCATACTCCATCTGCATCTTTTCAAGCTCGTTGACGGAGGTCATCTGAGCAATCTGTTCTGCAAATGTCGGCGTGATCTTGGAGACTTCTTTGTATTGATCACGCAGCTTTTTAGCTTCTTCAATTCTGGCAGGAGCATCCGCGATCCGTGCCTTGAATGTTTCCAAAGACTTACGCGCATTCTCTTCCAGATCGATTTGTACGATCGCCTGTTGATACTTTTCCTTGACCTCTGCTTTGGCAGCATCATCGAGATCAGGCAGCGCAGCGACCGCTTCAATTCGCTGCTGGATACTCTCCCTGGTTAACTGATCGCCCATCGGCGCAGCGGCGCTGGGGGTGGCTGTCGGAGTCGTCGCTTCTAACGGTGGTTGTGGAAGGATACTGGTTGTCTGTCCTGGTGGCTGCGAAATCCCCTCCGTGGCAACAGGTCCGCTCGCGGGAGGCGACAGTGCTGATGTCTGACCATAACTCAGATTCGGGCAAGCGAAGCCCAGCGACACCACACCCAACACAATCAAGTATCGACAACAATTCATCACAACCACTTAACCTCAGCCAGCCAATGTGGGAACATGGCTTTTTGAAAATTTCAAAACGAACTTGAAATCCACGGGATCTCATTTCGTATCTACACAAACCAAAAACAGATGCTATCACGTTCGCCCCGGTACGTTAAGCCTTGTTTTTCAATCAACTCCTTTTCGAGAGATGAACACACGACTCAATCCGCGTTTCAGCATTTAGCAACATGCAAACTCCCCTGAGTATGAAGTCCACGGAATTGAATTCTCACCTGCGAGTTGTTGCTTTGCTTTTCATGAAAGCCCAACAGTCAGGTCAAGATCTCCAGTGATGGAAATGACAACGTCGTTTCCTTACAAAGAAACATGAGCAGGAAGGGTGTCACTTTCTCAGCCAAGGGAACCAGGCGTAATGTCGGGTCGACCGAGCGTGATCTATTTTGGGAGAAGGCAAACAATTTTGGGATTGATACGTTTGCACCCGGTGGTTACGTTGATCAATCGATGATGTATGCCGGTGTTTTGGCCGCCGCCCAGGCACAAAGCCAGAATGTGAGAGCCAACATTACGGCGAACACCGCCGACATGAAAGCCTTCACCAACCGCACCGTCCCAGCCCCCGGCACCGCAACGACAACGTTCTTGAAGGTGGTGGAGGCTGCCCCAAACAAAGTATTGAATTCGCTGGACGACGTAGCCGCTCAAATGCGGACAAATCTTCCCCCCGGCATGAATCCGAAGCAATTCGGTGAAGTCTTGAAATGGGGCGGGGGTAGTCAATCGGCCCGACAGCGAATTTCCACCCTTACAGCCGATGAACTTCGGCAAGCCGGTATCACGGCGGAAATGGCTGACAATTGGGCTGCTGCTTATGACGCAGTTGCTCGCCTCACGCCAAACAATCCGAGCGCTGCTGGTCGAGCAGACCTTATGCGACATGCCGCCCGACTATTGAGGGGAGAATAATCATGTCTCATTCAGAAACACATTCTCGCTCCATCCGAATTCGGCTCTGCAATTCGCTCAATATGGGTCGAGAGCTTTGGATCGAACCGATTGGAGATGTTATATTGATCGAAGCCTTACAGACGGTCGAGATAGTATTTGCAGAACAAGCAGGCGAAGTTTCCGAGATTCAGATTAGCGATTCCGTATTCACTGTACATGGATGGGTTCAGCAGGTCTTGGTTGTTGGTGCAGATGGGGGCAAAAAGCTCGTTTGGGGTGATTGATCGACGCTCGGCCTTGCTTTTACCTTCGCTAGCTTGTTCGCCAAGCTTTTGTTGACCGCAGAATCCTCCTGCAGTGGGTTCAGCCGGGATTTTCTAATCACGACGGTCCCGTCGTTGAGCCACAGCCCTTCGTTCCTCGTCGTGCGTCCTGCCAGCCATTCGTGAAACGTCCGCTTCCACCAACGGCCTGGGGCAGGCGAATCAACTGGGGGGTGTCAACTACGGGGGTTGGAACTTCGGTGGGTTCGGTGACTATGGCTACGGGAGCTACGGCTATAGCTACGGCGGGTATGGTGTCTCTCAACCCGGCTACGATGATCCGGGGAGTCTGTTAGGTTTTCTGGGCGACGACACCACACAACACCAGGCCGCCGGCACTACGGCTTTCCAGCCGACCTCTATTAATGATCAATACCGATAACGTCTGCACTCCCCTCCCCTCTTCGACGTTGCTCAGCCCGAATTCTTCCCTCATCACCTTTTGACTTTCACCTTTCGCCCCACATCACAACCATTTTCTCCTCGAACCCCTAAACTCCCTTTTCACGAGCATGCAGAACAGACAGAATGAACAGGCAATTTCGACGAACGTCCTGAAATCGTTTTCTCTTCTCTTCACAGGCTCTGGTACATGTTGACACAAGAACTCCTGGCGAATTTCTCAGCTCTCTCCACGTTGGTTATTGCCGGCTTTTTCGGTGCACATCTCCTCTTGATGCTCATTCTGAAGATCTGGGCTTCTCGCAAGTGGAGTCGCATCACTTCGATGCTCGAAGACTTCACCCGCAAACTTTCCCATCGCAGTTATCTGGATAGACACGCTCACAAAAGCGACCAGATTGACGCTTTCCTGGCAGACGTGGGAGAAGTCCTCGACGATCATTCCCGCGCCGCCGATCGTCGCTCGCTGTTGCTGCGAATCAATATCCTCGATGAAAAACGACATTATCTGACTTCGCTGGCCTTCGAAACCACTTATAATCTTTGTCGAACCATGATCGAAGCTTATCCTCTGGCGGGAGTTCTGGGCACGATCCTCGCCATTGGTTCTGCTCTCCAACAATCCGCGGGCACCGACGCCGCTGTAACTCTCAACATGATCGTCAGCCGCTTCGGCGATGCCATCTGGTCAACCTTCGCCGGCCTGACGGCTGCTATCTTGCTGATGTTTATCAACTCCTTGCTCGAACCGGGCTTTGTCAGGTTGTCTGAACATCAAGAACACGTCCGTGCGATGATTTCCCGTGTCAAACGCGAACTCTCCATGCGACGCGACGACGAAAACACACCGGAGGACGTCCGATGATCAAATCTCGAAAAAGCCTCACCCTCCAACTCACTCCCCTGCTCGACCTGTTGCTGATTGTGATCTTTGCACAATATCTCGACGTTCAGAAAACAGCCGCCAGCAGTCAACAACAATCCATCCTTGCCAATTCGCAGGCCAGCCAGACCATCACCAGCCAGCAATCCCGACTGATCGAGCTGCAATCTCAATCCTCACGCCTGCAGCAGGAATATGAGTCAACGCTGCAATCGCTTCAACAATCTCAAACACGTCTGGCAGAACTCCAGCGAGACAATCAAACGCAACAACAACGTCTTGACGAACTGTCAAATCAGCGCATGGCGCTAGCTCGCTTTCTGAAGTCCATGTTTGAAAATACCGCTCGGCAACTCGGCAACAATGATTCAGGAACGATTAAATTCGTCGACGAACTCACAGCACGCATCGCCGCTGAGCAAACCCAACAGCTCGCCAACTCCTCCCCAGAAAAAATTATCCGTCACGTTCTCACATATGAAGAGGTCATCAAACGCTGTGATCTGTGGGATATTTTTGTTCTTCCGTCTGGTGTTGTCTCGATTCAAACACCGCAAAAACAAACTCAGTTTCGCATCAATAGCGCCGAAGATTTTTCCAATCAGGTCTTTGCGTTTTACAAGTCCCTCTCGCAGCCCAAGGGGTTGGTGATTATGCTCTATAGTTATGGCGATGCCAGGGCGGATGTCCGACAATCCGTCGAACTAGGCATCCCGCTGGTCGCTGAACGCATGCGGGCCGATGCTGGCAATCTGACTCGATTCGAATTTGCCAACCTCGGTTATCAGGATATTTCTCTCCAACCTCAATAACACCATCCCTAAAAGAAAATTTAAAAGAGATCATCATGAAAAAACTATACGGCCCGGCGATCTTGGGAGTTCTGGCACTCAGCTTCATTCTCGGTAGTCTCTTCAAACCCTTTGGACTGGGAGGAGGGAACGAATCCGGCACAGCCACCGACGAAGCGCCGGGACTCGACCACTCTGATCAAATTGGCGTCATCAAGACCACGACCACCGAGGCGACCAGCGACACGATGTTTACCAACGAAAATATCGTCGCCAACGTCGACCCGATACCATTATCTCAGTATCCGATGCCGCTTCAATTTTCCGTTTCCGAATATCAATACAACGTCATGACTAGTCAGGACACCACCAAAATCGTGACTCTGGATGAAGCGGTGGCACTGATCGAAAGCGTCAAGCCTGATCGCAGTGGCGTCCGCGCTCGGATCTCTCGATACGTCGACGCCCAGGACAAAGCCGAAGAAGATCTGAAAAAAGCTCTCAAAGCCAAAGGGATCGACGACACCGAAGTCATCTGGGAAAATCAACTCATTCCTCCAACTGTTCAATAACTAGACGGTTCCGTTTCGTCGTTGGAGATGCTCTTTCATCTCCGCAGCCAGAAAGAACGAACCCGACACACAGACCAAATCATCTTTTGATGACCGCCAGATTAATTGATCCAGGCCTTCCGCAGGATTTTCGCAAACTTCGATCAGGCAACCCTTGCTCATCCCCCGATAGATACTGGCCAATTCAATCGGGTCTGCCGCCCGCGGGTTATTGAGATACTTTGTGACAATCACCTCATCAAAATAATCAACCAGCGGTTCAATAATTTCGTCAATCTCTTTATCACGACTGGCGGCCAGCAAGAGCCGTTTTCGGTTGACGCGTAAACTACGGAGTGTGTTGACCAGCGCCTGAGCCGAAGGTCCATTGTGGGCCACAACCACGATGATCAATGGTTCAAGCGATACCTTTTCAATACGCAATGGCAACGAGCTTTGTGCAAGTCCTGTTCGCAAGTGTTCGATCGAGGGACGAAATTCAGGATCCTGCTTCATCACAGCCGCGATCATTCCCAAGGCTGTGACGGCATTGTCTATCTGATGCGTGCCACACTGAGAAATCGACATCTCCTCAAAACACCATGTGCCCACGCAGACGGAGAACCGAGATTGAGGATCATCTTCTTCCCAGGCATGTTCAATATCGATTTGAATTTGCTCATTCAAAATTGAAAGTGGAGCCGACATTTCCATCGCTGTCATCGTCACCACTCGTTTTGCATCTGGAACAATGGCGGCGTTGATGACGGGGACGCCGGGTTTGATAATCCCCGCTTTCTCACTGGCAATCTGCCAAATTTCCTCTCCCAAAACCTTCACATGGTCTCTGCCGATCCGTGTGATGGCGGTCGCAACAGGATTGCAGAGATTTGTGCAATCCAAACGGCCTCCCAATCCGACTTCAAGTACTACCTCGCCCACGTTCTGGTTAGAAAAATGCATCCACGCCAGCGCCGTCACTAATTCGAAAAAGGTCATTTCTTCGAGCAGATGATCGGGTAGCCCTCCCACGCGAACTAAAAAGCTATTTAACAAAGTGACAAAATCGCTTTCAGACATCATCTGCCCATTGACCATCATCCGCTCTTCAAATCGAGAAATGTGTGGCGAAGTAAACAGCCCCACTTTTCTGCCAGACGCCTGCAACATACTTGCCAGAAACTGGCATGTTGATCCTTTACCCTTTGTCCCAGCTACGTGCCAGGCCCGTAATGTCTGTTGAGGGTCGCCCAGGGCACTCAGGATCATGCGCATGCGGTCGAGTTTGAAATCGTGCGATTTTTTGAGATCCGGCGTTGTCCGTTCATAATTTGTCCGACGATAAAGAAAGTCCAGACATTCTTGATAGCTGTTCAAGGGAAACGAGTGTCGCAACAGCAAAGTCTGTGTCGAGTCGCTCATGCAGTGCTCTGGATCAGGATAAGGACGTGATGAGTTCAGGCATCATCAAAGACCCCGTTTCAAAGCATCTGTTTGACAAAACGGTTGCGAATCATTCTGATCGCGATGATGTCAACGCGACTATACCGATTTTTCAGTCCGATGACTACTATTGTCCTTCCAGGCATATTGTCCTTCCAGGCAGTCCTTCGCCGATATTGCCACAGTTTTCGTAACTCGTTACATTTCATAATCACGCTGTTTGACGATTATGAATAATCATAAAAACAGTCATCTCCGAAATAATCCCCGACTCCAGGCATCCTGGACTGCTGTCCGCATGTTTGTCTGCCGACACTATTATCAAATGTCTTCGCGAACGCTCGTTCTTTTATGGATAGAGGATCAACATGGCTGTCAAATATGACGTAATCGTCATCGGGACCGGACCAGGCGGCGAAGGGGCTGCCATGCAGGCCATCAAAGAGGGGCGCCAAGTAGCGGTCGTCGAGAAATACGTCGAAATCGGCGGAGGTTGCACGCACTGGGGCACCATCCCCAGTAAGGCGCTGCGATACTCCATCTCTCGCATGGTAGAAGTTCGCAATAACCCCCTTTTCCGAGATATGGGGGGCCGACATGATCTCACCTTTCCCAAACTCAGGGCAGGTGCCGCCTCTGTGATTCGCAAACAAGTTGATATGCGAAACGGCTTTTACACCCGAAACGGTGTCGATGTCATCCATGGATACGCCAAATTTGTCGGTCCAAACACAATCCAGGTGGCACGCCCTTCCGGCATCATCGATGAGTTCACAGCGAATTCATTCATCATTGCGACCGGTTCACGCCCCTTCCGTCCTAACGATATCGATTTCAACCATCCCCGTGTTTTCGATAGTGATACGATCCTCAAGCTCGATCACACTCCACAATCAATTACAGTTTATGGTGCCGGGGTCATCGGTTGCGAATATGCGTCCATGTTTCGAAACCTGGGGTGCAAAGTCAATCTCGTCAATACCCGTGAAAAACTACTTGAGTTTCTCGACGATGAAATCATCGACGCGCTCAGTTACCACCTCCGTGATTCAGGCTGCCTGATCAGGCACAGCGAAACCTTCGAAGCCGTCGAAGGAGTTGATGATGGGGTGATTTTGCATCTGAAGTCCGGAAAAATGCTCAAGACTGATATTCTCTTGTGGGCAGCAGGTCGTCAGGGGAATTCAGACAATCTCGGTCTGGAAAACATTCCGTTGACTCCAAATAAACGTGGTCATATTGAAGTCAACGATCATTTTCAGACGGTTATCCCTCATGTTTATGCCGTTGGCGATGTCATTGGGCCTCCCTCACTGGCATCAGCGGCTTATGTCCAAGGTCGGTATGCCGCCATTCACATGATCCATGGATCCTACACTGAGGCGATGGCTAAAGATATCCCCACAGGGATTTACACCAGTCCTGAAATCAGTTCGCTCGGCAAAACGGAACGCGAATTAACAGAACAAAAGGTGCCCTACGAAGTCGGGCATTCGATGTTCAAAAGTCTCGCCCGCGCTCAGATTACCGGTCAAACTACCGGGATGCTCAAAATGCTGTTCCATCGCGAAACGCTGGAAATTCTCGGCATTCACTGCTTCGGAGCCAACGCGTCCGAAATCATTCACATTGGTCAGGCGATCATGTCGCAACCGCATCCACATAATACGCTCAACTACTTTTTCACAACAACGTTCAACTATCCAACGATGGCTGAAGCGTACCGGGTCGCAGCGCTCAATGGATTTAACCGATTGTTTTAATTCTGCCCGTATCCAGCCCAAATTATTTTACCAACTCACTGATGGCTCATTCAGTGATTATGTTTGTGATCGGAAATCTTGTGTTCAATCTGGAAAAGATTCAATCTGCCATTCAAGACGCCGGTTTCGATGGATGGTTGCTCTATGATTTTCGTGGCTCCAATCCGCTGTCCTCGCGAGTTGCAAAGATCGCATCAGGCAAAATGGGTTCACGGCGCTGGTACTATTTTATTCCCAGGACGGGCGAGCCTACGAAGATCGTCCACAGCATTGAATCGGACATGCTCGATCATTTACCCGGGAAAAAGCATATTTACATTGCATGGCAGAAACGCGAAGAGTTTCTCTTTGATGCCATCAAGGATGCACGCGTCGTTGCGATGGAATATTCCCCTCGAAACGCCAATCCTTACGTCTCCCGAGTGGATGCAGGAACTATTGAACTAATCACCTCTCAGGGCGTGACAGTTGTCTCCTCGGGGGATCTGGTTCAACAATTTGAAGCGCTACTGACGCAGGAGCAATGGAAGTCTCATCAAGAAGTCTCCATTTTGACCGAGCACGCCTTTCATATCGCGTGGGACTTCATGGCCAGCCAGATTAAAGCCCATGGGCAGGTCAGTGAAGCTCAGGTTCTTGAGCAACTCATGAACTATTTCCACAGCCATGATCTGGAAACTGGTCACCCACCCATGGTGAGCCTCGGACCTCATGCCGCGATCCCGCATTATGAAACAGGCATAGGCCAGGAAACCACGATCCGTTCAGGCTCTTTGGTGCTCATCGACTTGTGGGCAAAATTCAAAACACCAGGAGCTATATACAGCGACCTGACCAAGATGTGCTTTATCGGCGAAGAGATCCCGCAGAAATATGTGGACGCGTTCGCGGTGATCACCGCAGCACGTGATGCCGGCGTGAAACTCATTCAAGAAGCTTGTGATCGCAAGGAATCTCTACCAGGCGCCCAGGTGGATCGAACCGTACGAAAAGTGATCGATGATGCAGGATTTGGGGACTACTTCACCCATCGGACGGGCCATAGTCTCGGTCAGGAGATTCATGGCAATGGAGCACACCTCGACGACATTGAAACGACCGACACACGCAGCCTTCTGCCGAGGACTCTATTTACCATCGAGCCTGGCGTCTACATCGAAGGCGATTTTGGTTGCCGAACAGAAATCAATTGTTATATCGACGAAGACTTCGTCCTGCACATTACTGGCGGCACGCCGCAAACAGAGATTCGAAAAATCTCCCTATAAATCAGCAAGACTTCAGCCTTTTTCGACGGCTTGTTTGAGCGCAGGTTGTCTGAGCATCGGGCCGAGTTCTTCGACGAAGTCGTTGACATCTTTGAATTCGCGATACACCGACGCAAAACGGACAAAAGCAACCTGATCCAGCTTTTTCAACGAGTTAAAAACTTGCTCGCCGATATACCGGGAAGGGACTTCACGCTCGAAGTTTTCATAAAGATCAGCTTCCACCTGAGCGACAATTTGCTCGATCTGTTCTTCAGAAATGGGGCGTTTATAGCAGGCTTTTTCCAGGCCGTAGCGGATTTTTTCGCGATCAAACGGAAGTCGCGAGCCATCCTTCTTGATCACCTTCAACGGAGATTCTTCGATTTTTTCACGGGTTGTGAATCGCCGTTCACATGTCAGACATTCTCGACGTCGACGTATTTCATAAGGCTGAGAGACCCGAGAGTCAATCACCTTTGTTTCGCCGGTCTGACAAAAAGGGCACATCATGGACAAAACGCTCCCATCAATCAACAACCCTAATGCAGACACACCCATGGCGCCAATCAACGAAGTTGACGGATTGTCAGTATCAGTCTATCCCTACAGCGTGTGGTTGGGAAGTGCAGAACGCCTTTAAATGACAGCCAGCGTTTCACGCCTTCCAGATCCGGTCGCGGTGTGTGGTGACAAGTTTGGTGGCATTGCGGGTATCAAGGACTTGTCGGCTGTGGTCGACGATGAATTGATAGTCGTAAGCAGAATGGTCGGTCGCGATGAGGACGCAATCCTGTTCAGCAAGCACTTCTGGAGTCAATTCAACGCTCGACATCTCAGGAAGGTCATGATGTCGCATCTTCGGGAGACTGGGGACGTGAGGATCGTTGTATTTGAGGACGGCACCTCGTTTGAGAAGTTCTTCCATCAAGACAAAAGAGGGACTTTCACGCGGATCATCGACATCTTTTTTGTAGGCAACACCCAATAGCAGAATCTGGCTCCCCTTAATCGGCTTGCCAAGTTCGTTCAGGAATTCGGCCAGACGCGTAATGACATATTGAGGCATACGCGAATTGACTTCGCCGGCCAATTCAATAAACCGGGTCGTCAGGCCTTGTTTACGGGCCAGCCATGTCAGATAGAAAGGGTCAATGGGGATGCAGTGCCCCCCCAGACCTGGTCCGGGATAAAACGCCTGAAATCCGAAGGGCTTGGTTTTGGCCGCGTCAATGACTTCCCAGACATCGATGCCCATGGTATCGAAGAGAATTTTGAGCTCATTGACCAGAGCAATATTGACCGCGCGATACGTGTTTTCCAGGATCTTGCAGGCTTCTGCGACTTCCGGGCTTGAGACTGGAATAACTTTCACGATGGATTGCTGATAGATGGCAACCGCCAATTCAAGGCTCGTCTGATTGCTGCCTCCGACGACTTTGGGGATGCCAGCAGCCGTGTAGTCTGGATTGCCCGGGTCTTCACGTTCAGGGCTGAAGGCAAGGAAATAGTCTTCTCCACAGGTCAATCCGGTGGCATCGAGAATTGGTTTGACAACATCGCGCGTTGTGGTTGGGTAGGTCGTGCTTTCGAGGACAATAAGTTGCCCTGCGCGAAGGGAACTGGCAATCGCCTGAGTCGTGCTCACCACATAGCTGAGATCGGGATCGCGACTATCACTCAATGGGGTTGGAACGCAGATTAGAATTACATCTGCTTCGGCCAGACGGGACATGTCGGCGGTCGCTTCAAACAAACCTTGACTCAGCCAGCCAGCGATCTGATCAGAATGGACATGTTTTATATAGCTTTTGCCAGCATTGAGTTGATCGACTTTCTTGACATCGACGTCAAATCCCAGACAGCGGATCTGTTTTCCGGTGAAAGCATTGATCAAAGGCAGTCCGACATAACCCAGGCCCATGACGCCGACGGTCACGTGTTTGCTCTGGATGTTCTCCATTAGTTGGCGAGCAGAGGCGTTCATCTTGATCTCTATGCTTTCCGGTCTGAGTTCTAAGAGAGAACAATTTGTCTGGTGAAAAAATACTTGACCCCGATAGACTCTCTCGTCCACGATTTTCTAATCATCGGGCAGTTCCTGAAGACGTATCAGCCAGTTGATGTTCTCGATGGGCTTGCCTGATTCCAGAGAGGGATCTGCAAAAACGCCCGACTTCAAGCGTTTTTCGATTGTTGAGAACCAACACGAAGTCGATTTTCATCTGGCTGTTATAGTCTCCAGTACGATCTTTGACCAGTCGAAGCGGCGAGCGGGATGTCTTACTTGTTTCACCTTCGCGACGAAGACGCAGGGATGCGGAATGATCCCGGAAAGTGAATTGACGAGAACTTGACCGGATCAAATTGTCTGGATCATGCCGACTCTGTCAGGTTGAGGAATTGCGCGACACGGTCTTCGATGACCTCAATACATTTCAGCCAGAAGTCAGGCTGTGTGATGTCTTCCCCAAGAGCCGTCTGGACGGCTTGTTCACATGACATCTGCCCAGAGAGGTAGAGGAATTTGCGAAGTCGCTCAGCAAATTCGGGATCATTCTGACCGGCGTGAAATAGGCCCAGTGAAAGCAGATAGCCGAAAGTATAGGGGAAATTATAGAACGGGTAGCCTGTGATGTAGAAATGGAGTTTGGAGATCCAGAACGTCGGGTTGTAGCTCTCATCAGAGAGTGTATTGCAATAGGCTTCTCTTTGAGCCTGAACCATCAAATCGCTGATTTGCTCCGGGGAGAGTTCTCCATGCTGTCGCGCAGAATAAAAGCGGTCTTCGAAAATAAAACGCGAATGGATATTCATCAGAAAGGCAACGGAATCCTGAAGGAGGTGGTTGAGAATCTTAATTTTCTGATGCGGGCTTTCGGAGGCCTGATAAAGTGCATTTCCCATTATTGCTTCCGCAAATGTCGAGGCAGTCTCGGCCAGTGTCATGGGATAATCCTGCAGGACCGTCGGGAGATCTCGCATGACATAAGAATGATACGCGTGGCCAAGTTCGTGCGCCAGAGTTGATGCCGTATCGACAGAATCAAGATAGGTCATAAAAATTCGGGAGACCTGATGGCCAGGAATCGTTGTGCAAAATCCTCCCTGTCGCTTGCCAGGACGATTTTCAGCTTCAATCCACTGGTCAACGTAGCATGTGTGAGCAAAGTCGCCCAGGTCGGGAGAGAATTGACGGAAAGCGTTTTCAATCATGTGACAGGCATGGTTGTAGGTCAGTTTTTGAGTTTGATCGGGGCCAGGCAGAGGTGCAAGAATGTCATACCAGGCCAGACTCTCCAATCCGAGGAGTTGTTGCTTGCGTTTAAGAAAATCGACCAGACAGGCTTTTTTAGACGTAATCGCAGACCACATCGAATCCAGTGTTTGACGTTGAATGCGGCTGATCGTCAGAGGAACTTCCAAATGATCTTGCAGTCCCGCGCGTCGGTAGCGAGTCAGTCTGGCTCCGGCAATATGATTGAGGGCAGCAGCACAGGGCGTTTGAATGGTTTTCCAGGCGATCTCGGAAGCATAAAAATTATTGGCTCGCAAACTACGATCAGGGTGATCGAAATTGATCTGACCGGGAGACTTGGTGACGATTTCTCCTTTTTCCATCACTGAGATTTTCAGTTCACCAGAGAGTGCGTCGTAAAGTCTGCCCCAGGCATGCAGACCATCAAGATCAATTTCCGAAAGGAGATCTTCCTGTTCTGTGGAAAGTTTTAATCGACGAAGTTGTTGCTGATAAAGAAAGAAGGGGAGTAGTTGGGAAAAATCGGGATCTTTATCAGCCAATGCCTGGAGTTGAGAGGGAGAAATTGCATGGAGGCCCGATTGGAGGAGGTTGTCGACTTTGTCACGAAAACTTTTCAGTCGGGCAACTTCCGCCTCAGCATGTCGGATCTGACGAGAGGTTGGGTTCTCAGCCGAATAGCACTCCACGACAGCAGCGATGTCTGTCAGTTGCGTAATAGCCCCGAGGTACTTTTGTCGGAAAGATTCTGATTGGAGTTCTTCAAGGAGACTGCCTGAATCAGTCGCGTGTTTAAGTTGTGTTTGCAGAGAGGTTAATTGTTGACCCAGTTCGCTGAGTCTTTCTGCAAATATGGGAGACTGAGGAGACAACCCAAATCGTGCGAGATTCCAGTTGATGGGGAATTCGATCTGATTCTGGACGATCATTTGGTCTCTTTCTGTGAAGTTGCGACGAGCCATGAAAAAGGAGTTGAGAAAGGGAGTTCACTCAGATGAAGAATTTAATGTGAATAATCGTGAAATATCGCAACGAAAGTGATCTCATGGTGATGCCGTGGTTTAAACCCAGAACTCAGAGCGCAAAATATCAGGAGCAAAACAATGAGCGGAACGTATTCCGCGACGGACATTGCGACCAGCCTCAAAATAGACCATCGATATTTTGCAGATCTTAAGCCAGTCTAACGGTAGAAGGCTGTCAGGTTCCGCTGTTTCCAAGACAGGACATGCATACGGCGCGCTTGCATATCTTGTTTAGCAAAAATACGATCATAGTGGGTTTGGTAGTCAATTTTCAAATCACCATCGAATGCCTTTGAGTTATCTTATCCCGGATAATGCACATGAACGGGATAACCGATATTTTTTCATGGTTTGTTAAGCACAACCGCGGGGTCCAACGATTGAGATCGAGATCTCTGCACAAGATAACCTAAGTTTTGTTGTTGCTGCACTGATTCAGTTTCCGATGCAATAATCAGGAATGGCTTCAACGATTTTGAAGAAAGAAGATCTTCAAAACTGTCATCATTAAATTAGCCTACTGTGGTTACGAAATTGGCGACTTGAGTTGTTGATTACGTTTGAAACGGAATCTGAATTGACTGAACCTTGGGTTGACTGCGACAATAAGATTAACAACAGAAGAAACGTGTACATGGGGCATTGTAATTGCCGTTAGAATTCAACGTGTTATAATGCAACCATTCACGTCCCCCTCCGAAGAATAGAACAATAGGAATGACACATGGCCACTGGGCAAAAAAGACTCGACATTCAAGAAGTCGGTGATGTGACAATTGCAAGTTTTCTCGACAAGAAAATCCTGGATGAAAATAACATTCAGATGGTGGGCTCGGAATTGTTCGGTCTGGTTGAAGAAGATGGCCGGATGCGAATTATTCTTGATTTTTCAAACGTGGAATACCTTTCCAGTGCAGCTCTCGGAAAGCTGATCACGATGGAAAAGAAAGTCAAGAACGCCGGTGGCAAACTTCGTTTGTGTGCCATCCGTCCCGAGATTTTCGAAGTATTCGCGATTACAAAGCTTAACAAGCTCTTTGATATTCGAGACACACAGGAAGATTGCCTGAAGGGTTTTTAAACGAACTCATTGGTGAAGACTTCGTGTTCCACAGTTGCAGTTCTGGGGCGAGCTTGCCCAGAAATTACTCGAAAGTTTTGGGCGGGCCAATTTTCGCCCCCGTTTTTGATGGGCCGTCAATTCTAATAAATTCAGAGCCAGAACCTGGTTTGAAATCATACCTGTCTTGATTTGATGTCACATTTAATCCCTTCGTATTCCCTTTCATAAAGTGTCACTGTTATGGCTGAAACTGTGGATCATCAATGGGTTTTTCCCAGTGATACCGCGGCTGGGCAAACGGTCCAGGAATCCATCATTGCATTGATGGAAGAACATGGATTTTCAGCACGTGATGTCTTTGGAGTGCGTCTGGCATTAGAAGAAGGTATTGTCAACGCGATCAAGCATGGCAATCGGATGGATAGAAATAAGACCGTCGAGATCAATTGTAGTGTTTCTGATGATCTGGTCCGCGTTGTCATTGTCGATCAGGGTGAGGGGTTCAAGCCAGAAAACGTGCCCGACCCCACGGCTGACGAAAATATCGAACGCCCCTGTGGCCGTGGGATTATGCTCATGCGGTCGTTTATGTCATTGATTGAATAAAAAGATGTCGGAAATGTGCTGACCTTGGAAAAGCGAAAAGAGTCATCAGAAGTGAATTCTTAGGCAACGTGCTGTCCTGCTTGAGCTGACCTCGCCCAGATATTGACCCAAAGGTCTGAAGTTGGCCCGGAATGTTTTCTTTTTTTCAAGCTGCGTTATGATGACATAATGAGCGAATCACGACCACATTCTCAAGCCCAGCAGACCCCGCCGACGATTCAGATGACGACGGGATGGCATTGTCTGCACATCTACTATCGTGTGAATCCTGTGACGTTATCATCAATGCCCGACGCAAAGCGTCAGCAGGGGATTGAGCAGGTCACGTCAATTCTCAGCCCGGGTAGGGATTGGGGAGCCGTGCGGATCCAGACATCGATTGTTTCCGGTCATCATGCCGATTTAGGCGTGATGATGATGGATCCTGACCCCTTAAAAATTGATGCCGTGACCCACGAACTAAGGGCATCACTCTTGGGGACAGTCTTGGAGCCGACGTATTCATTTGTCTCGATTACCGAGATTTCTGAATACGTCCCAACCGTCGAACAGTTTTCAGAGCGATTGCGACTTGAAGGGTTGACTCCCGGAGATGCAATGTTCAACGCCAAGGTAAAAGCATATGAACAACGCCTCCCTGCGATGAATCAGCAGCGAATCTATCCGGAGTTTCCTGCGTATCCAGTCTGTTGTTTCTATCCAATGAACAAAATTCGTGATCCACATGCCAATTGGTATACCTTGCCGTTCAGCGAGCGGTCGGCGTTGATGGCCGAGCACGCGACATCCGGCATCAAGTTTGCCGGGAAAGTCTCCCAGTTGATTACAGCATCGACTGGATACGATGAATGGGAATGGGGAGTAACGTTGTGGAGTCGTGCCCCCGAATATATCAAAGACATCGTGTACGGCATGCGGTTTGATCAGGCGTCTGCTCGCTACGCCGGCTTTGGGCCGTTTTATATTAGCTATGTGGCAACGCCCGCTGATGCTCTGGCTCATTTGAGAATTCGCCAACAAGCATAAGCCCGTTGATTTTCTCAAGCGGCGATATGAATACTCTCAAGATTAGCGGCATCTCATGCAGAATATCAGGCAGTTAAGCCGACATTTTGTACTCGTCTGAATCCGCAGTCTCCGATTGATCGTCATTCATCTGTGAAGGATTATGAGCAAAATTGGCCGTTAACAGGCAAGTCTTGAGAACTTTCTTGCCTTCGCGCGTTAAGCGATAACAAAGCCCTGCCTGGCGGTCGAGTACATCCATGTCGAGAAGGCCAGCAGCCACGAGACGTCCGTGAATTTTGCTGAGCAGATTTTCGTCGAGCCCCAGAATATCCAGAGTTCGAGGCATCCAATCGATTGATTTGGAACCTGCCGATTGGTCTGTAACCTCATCACCATCCGGAACAACAGACTCGACATCTGTGATAGCGATAGACTCTTGGGAATCGCTAGCGGTATGAGATTCAGAATTTGTGTACTGATAACTGGCCAGAACAAGTTCCCAGCCGGTGAGGTCTTCGAGTAAAAAGAGATGATCGTCCATGATGTCTGTCTCATCGACGCCGCCGAGGACTTCGAATGACCTGGAACGAGTTGATGCTTATGACAGGATCAATTGGCAAGTCGAGTCCAGATTGCAGACTCGTTTCAGGGGGGAAGGTTTGGTTTGTGGGAAAGGTCTGTGTAGACGTTAAGGTTTGACAGGCTCCGCGCTGCAAGCAGAATGACGCTCCTGTTGAATGAAATAAATACGCAAAGCCATCCCGTCGGCCCTAAAATTCATCACCAGAACCAGATGTTTTCAATCAATGTCCGGCTCACACACAAATTCGCTCTCCCTGTACGATTTATTCGGTCTGGTGATTATAACCATGACTGATGTCACATGTTCGTTTTGGCATCCATTGCGTCGCCGAGGACGTGGTTGAGAGCACTGTTGAGTTCTTTATCGTAGCGGTGGTCTTGGGCATAGACGCGAAAAATAAGGAAACTCATCGGCAGTTGGCGAAAGAGTTCGTCATCGTTGAGTTCGATGGGCTCATGGTGAGCAGCGTCGAGAAGATAATTTTGTCCTCCAACAGGCAGTTTTCCGCTTGGCCGGTGATAATGTTTGCGGACGTCACATTTGAGAGCCATGCTCCGCAGGCTGGGAGGGAGATGGTCTCGTAAACGCTTATCAATCAGCTCTGGTTCAGAAAAAATGGTCATCCGTTCGGCTTGGGCGGTATGGAAATTGATTGGGCGCTCACAGGCCATATGCCACGTGAATTTTCGATTGAGAATCTGATGCCAACGCAAGCCGAGTTGATGAACTTCTGGCTTGTCACTGCGAGCAAATCGCGAGACGTCAACCAGAAACGATGATTCCGTGAGCAGGAGATAATCATCAATGTGTTCGAGAGGATTGCCCTGAAACAGTTGGGCCATCGTCTCCTCAAAGATGTCTTCCAGCGCGATATCGATGGCGCGGACGGAACGATGAAAATAGATTGTTCGGAAGAGGTTGGCGCGAGTTTCGATAAAATTCAGAAGGGTTGGGAGTCCGCGCTCGTGGATAGTCAAGCCTTGATCGGTGAAAAAACTGTAGTGAATCAATCTCCACAGATCAAAGGCTTTGGTGTTGTAGCCAGACATGTAGGCATCGCGTAGGACAAAGTCCATATTGTCGACGGTGTAAATTCCACTGAACAGAGAACGGAGTTTTTTCAGCCAGTCAGGGTGCCCCTCGATATCGGTGTCTTTGGGGCGGCGAATTAACCAGGCAATTTGATTGGGGTCGAGAATTTCGAGCGGATTAAGTTTCCCATGCGGATTGCGCTTAATGCCCTGGAGGAGTTCTCCCAGTTCATGAATAATGATATGCGCGCCGACATCTTCATGTGTGATGCCATATTGGTCCAGATAGTGGTCGTCGAAAAAATGCCCAAAAGGACCGTGCCCGACATCGTGTAGAAGTGCCGCCATGCGGACGAGGCTTTCTACGTATCCTTTGGAAGGGGTATTCGGGCAGGAATCGACAAGAGAGTCATACCAGATGTCTATACATTTTGACGCCAGATGCATGGCGCCCATGATGTGCTGAAAGCGTGTGTGTTCGGCGGAGGGGAAAACCCACCAGGCGGTCTGGAGCTGGTGGATTTGACGCATTCTCTGAACCCACGGATGGTCAATGATATCCTGCTCTGCGACTTCACCCGGAGGGAGGCCGATGGAAGAAACGAAGGGGATGTATCCGTGGATCGGATCGTGAGATAGGCTTTCGGTCTTAAAGTCGCGTGACATGCATCCATTCCAGGGAGAAAGTTAAACATCTGGTCAAGCCAGAAGTTAACACGTTCCAGGGATCATGGGAAGCAGAGGCGACGTTGGGGTCACTCGCAAGAAATCTTGCAAACAGGTCGCTTCAAATGATGAGCATCGCATCGCCATAACTATAGAAGCGGTAACGGGACTCAATCGCTTTCTGATAAGCCTCCATGATGAGGTCGTAACCGGCGAAGGCCGCAATCATGACAAGCAACGACGACATCGGAAGATGGAAGTTGGTAATCAAAGCGTCAACACTGTGAAATTCGTAGCCCGGACGAATAAACAGGTTCGTTTCGCCTTGGAAAGGTTGCAGGTGACCTGATTGTGACGCGGATTCAAGCGTTCGGACAGAAGTCGTGCCAACCGCGACAATGCGCTTTCCCGCTGCGCGGACAGAGTCAAGCTGCAGTGCCGCTTCGGCTGAAAGTTCACACCATTCAAAATGCATCTGATGATCAGACAGCATCTCGGCTTTGATGGGTCGAAACGTCCCCAGGCCAATGTGCAGTGTCAGGCGAACCGAATCAATCTGTTTTTGTTGACACTTATGGAGCAATTCGGGTGTAAAATGGAGGCCAGCTGTAGGGGCCGCGACGGCTCCGGGTGTCGTCGCGTAAGCAGTTTGGTAATGGATTTCGTCCTCAGCACCTGATAGCTTTCGTTTCATATACGGAGGCAGAGGAAGACAACCATAGCGCGCAAGAATCTCTTCCGGTGTTCCTGTCTGGTGAGGAGCAACGAGCCATTGTCCTTCGTTCAGACGCTGCAAAAGATGCAACAACAGAGGAGGCTGCGATGGATCAAGCGCAGAACGCACGATGATGTTTTCGCCCGCTTTGAGTTTCCCGCCGCATTGTCCGATGATAATCCATCGCGCAGGTTCAGGAGAATTCAAAAACAGACCCTCCCAGGCACCTCCAGTTTTTTCCCGATGGCCGAAGAGTCGCGCCTTGAGGACTTTGGTCTGGTTGAGCACGAGTGCATCACCGGGATTTAAGAAACTAATCAGGTCTTCAAAGACATGATGGGAAATCTGTCCTGACTGGCGTTCGACCACAAGAAGACGTGATTTTTCACGTTGCGAGAGGGGTTCGGAAGCAATTAACTCGTCGGGGAGCTGATAATCATAAGAAGAGAGTTTATTCAGATCAGGCATGACACCATTTTCAAAGGGAAAGATCTGGCAGTCATAGCAGCCCGTTGATTTCCTCAATGGGCTGTATGATTCGATGGTTGGAATCAACTAATTCGCCCGTCTTCAGGCGTTTTAGAAGTGTTGAAAACCGATACGAAGTCGATCTTCAACAGTCTGATAGGGAGGAGATGGGGAATGGTTAACAGCCCTTTGACTTCATCAAAGGGCTGTTTGATTCTAAGAATGGAATCATCAAAAACGCCCGGTTTCTGGCGTTTTTGTACCGTTGAAAAGAGACACGAAGTCGATTTTCAACAGACACTCAGGCTCTGGGATAATCGTATAGAACACTCAGCAACTGATGAAGGTTTCTGTCGAAATCGGAATTGATGCCAAAAAAGAGAGAATGTTGGTAGCCAGTAAGCTCAAGCAGATCTCGAATTCGGATACTATAAAGATTGGAGGATAGTTGTCGTGTCAGAAATATACTGTGTTGATAGATTCCGACTCATTGAATGACCATGCCAGAAACAGCCGACAGGCCGATAAAAATCCTGTATTGCATCACAGAACTCGATCCGGGTGGAGCCGAGCGCGCCTTGGTGCATCTGCTCACCCATCTGGATCGAACTCTGTTTGAACCTCTCGTGGTGACATTACAGAGCAAGGGCGAGTTGGAAAAACGGGTACAAGAATTGGGAATTGACGTGCAAACGTTGGCGATGACTCGCTCCCTCTGGTCAGTGTGGTGGTCATTTTGGCGACTGCGGCGAATCATCAGTGATTTTAATCCGACGATCGTACAAAGTTTCCTGATTCACGCCAATCTTATGAGTCGGCTGGCATCGTGGAGATTGGGAGTGAAATTGGTCATCTCAGGGATTCGCGTCGCCGAAAAACGAAGTCGCTGGCTTTTATGGGCAGATCGGGTGACTGAAAGTTTTGTGGATTTTCAGATTTGCGTCAGTCAGGCGGTTCGACAATTCTCAATCGAGCAGGGCCGCCTCACCGAGAAAAAACTGATGGTTATTCCTAATGGCGTTGACCCCCAGGAGAATTCAGAGCCCATCAACCTGAACGACTGGGGCATTCCCGATGAGGCGCGTGTCTTGTTGTATGTCGGGCGGCTGGATTTTCAAAAAGGGATCGATGTACTCGTGCGGGCGATGCCCACAATTCTCAAAATGGAGCCTCAAGCACATTTGCTCGTCGTTGGTCAAGGGAACATGTATGACGAACTGAGAGCGTGCGTTATTCAACAGGGGACACAGGGCCATGTCCATTTTGCAGGATATCAACCATCGCTGACAGGGTTCTATAGATCCGCGGATTGCCTGGTTTTGCCATCACGCTGGGAAGGGATGCCCAACGTCGTTCTGGAGAGCTTGTCGGCAGGATTATGCGTGCTGACAACAAGGTCTGAAGGGGTCGATGACATCATGTCTCAAACCCATGGAATTGAGCTCATTGAGGCGGTAAGTGAAGAGGCGGTCGCACAGGCCGTATGCCGCTTCCTGAACGAAGTCAAGGCAGGGCGTAAGACGCAAAGTGTTACTGTCAAATGGCCTACGTGGCAAGACATCTCGCAGATGTACCGAGATTTCTATCTGGGTTGTTTGAAAAATGCCGAATGATAAGACCCATAACATCTCAGATAAAAAAATCTGAAAATGGCAAGCTGCCTGCCTTGAACGAGTTACAACACGAACTGCTTTGAGGAATGCGCGTGTGTTTGAAATCCGACTTGATTGAGGGTCCGCTTTTGGTAGATTAAGGCTCCCAGTGGTAGAAAGTGGGAGCAAGTGGTAAATGCCATTCACGGGAACGTATGAACGAAATCTCGATGAAAAGCAGCGACTGCCTGTTCCGAAGCAATTGCGCGACGAGTTAGCGAAAGAGTCGTGTTCCTGCGTGTTGTTTATTACGCCTGGGACTGATGGATCGTTGGCGATTTATTCCGAAAAAGCATTTCAGGATTATACTCAAAAACTGTCTTTGCTCTCTGCCAACGACCCAAACGTCAGAACTTATTTGAGGCTTTATTATTCTCAGGCCGAACAGGTGGAGATGGATAAACAGGGGCGAATACGAATTCCTGATCGGCTGATGAAGTTGGCAGGTCTGGAGCACGAAGTCGTCCTGTTGGGAGTTCATCAACATATCGAATTGTGGGATCTGACAAAGTGGAGCCAGTTCCTGACTCAGAATCAGTCAGAATTTGATCAGTTTGCCAGTCAGTTGCCATAACAATTTTCGCAACCAAGGTTTTCAAGCGAAGTCAACGATAGACACACCGTAGCTACCGGGCTTTAGGTGTACGCTGTGGCACGGATTGCCACTGCCAGCCAGCAGCCTTCTGCTGGCTGGCCATCATTTGACCCGTAACTCTGAAATGGACGTCGGAGGGGTCGATGGTGAGTATTTTTCTTTGCAGAGTTTGCATGAGGAAATGCGTTAAACGGATGTCCCAGCCTCGCCCGAAAAAACGGTATGAGATGTGATTGCTACAATCCGCGGCATGCGGATCGAGATTCGTCTAGTCTTTAAAAGATGTTCGTGATACGAACACAGTTGTGTGGACCTTGCTTTCATTAAGTGGGTTTTATTCTCCAGGACGTTTCTTTCCAGCCATTTATTTCACATCTATGTCCAGTGTCCATCAAAGTGTGCTCGTGCATGAGACGTTGTCTGCGTTGGCGATCAAGCCGGGGCAGGTGATTGTGGACGGGACTGTCGGCGGTGGTGGCCATAGTTTTGAAATTCTGAAACAACTCGGGCCCCAGGGACGACTGGTCGGGATTGACCGCGATCCTTCAATGCTTACGCGTGCTCAGGAGCGATTGAATGATTCCCGGGCAAGGCTGTGTCAGGGTTCTTATCGAACAATGAGAGATGTACTCGATGGTTTGAGTATAGATCGCGTCGACGCAATTCTTCTCGACCTGGGGTATTCCTCCGATCAGATTGAAGATCGACAACGAGGCTTCGGATTTCAGACCGATGGTCTTTTAGACATGCGGTTTGATCCCAA
>JBGSVC010000300.1:0-6521 GCA_041753175.1 Planctomycetaceae bacterium | reverse complement strand
ATAATGATGAACTGAGCAGTCATTTGATGCAGGCAGCCGATCGCGAAGGTGAACTGCTCTGGCGGATGCCTTTGGACGACTCGTTTCAGGATCAACTCAAATCGGAAGTCGCCGACTGCAAGAACGTGGGGACTCGCTGGGGAGGGGCGATCACAGCGGCCAAATTCCTGGAGAAGTTTGTGTCCAAAAAACCATGGGCTCACCTGGATATTGCCGGCCCGGCTTACATGTCGACCGGCAAGCCCCATCGTGATGGGGGTGCGACAGCGGTGATGGTGAAGACGCTCATCAATCTGCTCAAAGGCTGATGAACAGCCTGTTGATCATCAACAGGCTGAATAAGCGTTATTAAAAATAGTGGCTGCGGAATTAATAGAATCGGTATTCCGGCTGGCTGAGCATGGCGGCATTTTCCAGATCGAGCAGCTCGAAGACGTATTCCGATTCTTCGCCCACTTTTCCAACAGCTTTTTTGCCATCGGGACTGATGCGAAATTCCCCGGATTCACTGGGAATATTTTTGTGAGACTTATCTTCCAGTGTCCAGATGGTGGCACCTGATTGTGCGGCCAGGATTTTCTTGTTGTCCTCAAAAAACCAGAGGCGATAAGCCGGCTGTGTGACATCCTCAGCCTTGAGTTCTGAGACGAGAGCTTTGGTTTCCTTATCGTAGATCAGGATGACGTTGCCTTTCGTCGAAACGGCAAGCTGTTTTCCATCGGAACTGATCGCGACATCGAGGATCTCTTTTTTGATGTTCATTTCAAATGAAATGGCGCTAGCCATGTCCATGATGCGGATGGTCCCTTTGTTGTATCCGACGAGCACACCTTTGCCATCGGGAGTCAGTTTTTTGCAGATGATCGAAGGGTCTGTTAAACCAAGCACGCCGCCAGGTGCCATTGTCTCTGAGTTGAAGGTGTAAAAGTTCCCAACAGCATCAATAACTGCAAAGGTGGAAGCGTCGTGGGAGAGTTGTAGACTTGAAAGTTCAACATCAAATTTTTGTATTGATTGAAAATTGCTGCTCTCTACTCGGAAAAGTTCTCCGCTTCGACCAGCGACTATTTGAACATCTTCTTTTATGCAAATGACATCTGCAAGTCCCGAAATATTTACAAACAATTTGGACGAATAATTTTCAGCATTGACATCATTCCAGCGTTCTAGACTTCCCCCAATAGTGGAAACATACAAGGAGTTTCCGTCGCTACTGAACGCTTCACCAGAGACAACCCCTCGCATAACAACGTAATCTTTGGCACCGAAAATTGAGAAATACCCCGCTAAGAGAATTGGAACTATAATCAAAGTGCCTAGAACACCTCCTATCATCAGCCGTTTCTCGACTGATTCTGGCCACAAGACCCCCATCACTCCATCGGAAAGAAGTTCGCTGAAATTCAACAAACCTCCGCTACTGCCAATGCTGGTGGTAACGGCTGCTTTTTTGGATTTATTTCGTTTTTTGGCGGCTGCGAGAATCTGTTTTTCGGGACGAGTGTCTCCCAGTTTTTGCATTGCCTTGAGAGCGCCACGAGAAACCATCGGAACCTCATCGGCTGCCAACGGCTCAATATGATGAAGTGCTTTTTTATGATCCAGTTCTGCCAGCGTCTGACAGGCGTGATAGCGAATTTCGGGCGATTGATCTTTCAACAACGGCATGAGCGAAGGGATGGCGTTGGGATTTTTGATCGCTCCCATCGCGATGATGGAACGCAGTCGGACGTTGAAGGTGTCTTGCAAAGCTTCAACAAGCGCGGGGAGTGATTCAGGATCGCCGATTTCTCCAATCGCTTTAGCGACAGCGGCGCGGACTTCATCGGAACTATCTTTGGCCAGAAACGACTCCAACGGTTCAGCGGCAGCTTTGTCTTTGCATTGGCCGATGGCTTCGACTGTTTTCAGGCGGATATTTGTCTCCGGGCTTTGCAATAAATCAAACAGGGCGGGGACGGCTTTAGGGGATTGCAGGCGACGAACGGTGTCGATCACTTTTAAGACCAGCGACTGATGCTCTCGACTTTCAGGGACAACAAGAAACTGGATCAAATGGTCGACGGCATGAGGGTCGCCTAAACGCCCCAGCGCATCACAGGTTGCCAGGAGTAATTCAGGATCGTCGTTGTTGTTGAGGATATCCAGAAGCGCGGGGACTGCGGTTTTGTCGCCACAAACTCCCAGCCCTTGAATGGCGTAGGCTCGCACCGACGTCTCCTGGTCTTTCAGAGATTTCATCAACGGCGAGACAACGCGTTCGTCGGGAAGTTTGCATAAGGCTGCGGCGACGTTTGTGCGGACGTTGGCGTCGGGGTCTTTTAATAAGGGTACCAATGCGCGAATGGCTTTTGTGTCGCCTAATTCTCCCAATGCTTCGGCGGCCTGACAGCGAAGCGTGGAGGCTTGATGGCTGAGAAGTTGAATCAGGCTTTCCAGACAGCGTTCATCTTTCGATTTTCCCATCGCAACACAGGCGATGAGCTGCTCGCCAGCTTCCTCTGAACCTGCCAACTCGATGAGCGTGGGGATTGCGTCTTTGCCGATATCGACCAGTGATTCAATGACTCTGAGTTGATATTGGGGATATTCCGCACCATAGGCGACGAGGGTCTGGACAGCACGGCGATCGCGCAGGGTTCCCAAGGCGGTTAGTACACCGGCGGCGTGTTCGGGAGACATCTCCAGTAATAAAGAAATGAGCGGCTCGAAGGCTTCTGGACAACGTGTGTTCGATAATCCTCGGATCGCTGTTTCCGGGATGCTGGGACGTTTGTCCTGAAGAAAAGGCTGAATGACAGCAATGACACTGGAGTCTTGGGTGGCACTGAGTTCAGTAATCACCTGACGGAGCGCATCGATGGCAGGTTTCGTATCATCGTCTTGATATTTTGCAATCGTTTTTTGCGACTTGGCGATCAGGCGGGCAGCCTCTTTCTGACGCTTTTTCAGTTCCTTTTCATCGAGTCGGACTTTGGGAGCAGGCATTCTCAGTGCTTGCTTGATGATTTGCGTGATCGCCCGGGTCGGGCCGGATTTCTCAGATGATTGATCTGATTCTGCACTCCGACGCCTGCGACTGGAAGCCGCATTCGGTTCTGCCAAATTCCCAGTCGTTTTGGGAATCGTCCGTCTTTTGGGAATTGACGGCGTGTTTTGAAGATGAGACGAACTGCTGGAACCATTATCGGAATCGTCTGGGGATTTCTCAGTCGGATGTTGGTGAGCGGTCGTGGAGCCTTGACTGGGAAGAGAGCGTGTCTGGGACTTCTCAGCCTGTGTGGGACGTGCATTGGTATTGGAAGCTGTTGACTCGGCGGAGCGCTGCCTGGTGACGGGGTTTTGTGTTTGTGCTGATTTTGGAACGGAGATCTCAGGGCGTTTGAGAATTTGTGATGCCTGTGAGACAAAATCGTCGATCGAGTCGGCGGTCTGGACATCTTCAGCCATCGAGAACATGTCGTCTAAGCTGAGGGCGTTTTCTGATTTGACAGCAGGTTTGCCGGGAGAGGGGTTTGCTGACGAACTATGAGAATTACCCGGCGGATTTTTGGGAGCGCCACATTGGCGACAGCGCACCATCGCTTTGGCGAGCGGAGCCTGACACTTCCAACACAGAGTGGCATTTGTGTTTGTCATATTGGACATCATAATAGAGAAGCGTGTTGATCGCGATGAAATCGAAGCCAGTTTGGGTGAAATCGAGTAACGTTTTTTTGCTCGTGAGGTCAAAAAAAGCACTGACTGGCAGATAATAGAAGAACGAAGAAAGCCCGAGGAGTGGTCAAATCCTCGGGCGATCATAACTGTAGACTAAATTCTACGTGAGGTCTTACTCGAAATCTTGCTTAACAGTTGAAGACAAGCTCAAGACAGGGCCGCTGAAGATTTCAGTGACTGGAAGTTCGATCCGGTCTGAAACATAACCATCTGTGGCTTCATCACCACCCTTAGCAGCAAAGCCAGGGTTGAGATATTTGTCGCCATCACCATCAGCAAAACCCTTGACAGAACCGTCAGCCATCAGGATGTTACAACGACCTTCGTGAACAGCATACCAGTCGCGAGTATCCTGCAACCAAATATCTCCATCAATGCCACCGAAAGCAGTTTCATATGCAGTCAAAGCAGCAGAACGGGCAGCAGTATCAGCACTAACAAGATTGCTGTAGGCAACGGCGTTTGGAGATGGAATAATGTCACCTTTGATGGTTGTAGAAATATCCCAGCCAGTTGTTACAAAAGATTTGCCAGTTTTGAATTCGTTGCCAGCAACTATGAGCTTTGTTCCATCCCAATACGCTGGACCATCGTTGGCTGTTTCAGCCAAACGATCGCCTGAGTTGATGTAACCTTTGAGGGCAACTGTCATGACGGCTTCACCAATGTCTCCGGGAGCGGCATCGCCCAAAATTGGCAGATTGCTTGAAGGAGCATCGCTTGCTGTCAGATCAAGAGCTCGCATTGGCCCCTTAGCTCCAATCAGACCTTTCGGTGTCGCAGCGCAATATACGCTAGTGCCAACAGCAGAAGTCAGAGGTGCTGAACGGCTCAAGTACCAACTACATGCGTAGTTAGTGCCATAACCTTTGTCCAGGAAAGTACGAACGATGTAGTCAGCTCGTTGTGTTGAGTTCACAGTCGCTTCGGGAGCAGCTGTGTCAAAAATGGCACAGGCGCCTTCAGTCAAGCGGAAGCTCAACTCAGCGGGCATTTCCTTGGCTCCATTGTTGGAACCAGCAGTTGATTGACCCAAAAGGTCCTTGTATTTTTCACTACCTTTAAGTGGGTTCGTTGGGCACAGCATTTGTGATGGGTTACCAGCACCGGCGTTGACCATATCAGCGACCCACCCGTAGGTATCGACACAACCATCGCGGTTGAAATCGTATTGGCCTGAGCACAATCGTGAGCCATTCGGTGCGTCTGCTTCCATGAAAGCATGCATTGATAGACCAAATTGACGCAGATTGTTTTTGCACTGTGCATTACGAGCAGCAGCGCGGGCACGTTGGACGGCTGGCAGCAACAAGGCAGCCAGAACAGCGATGATGGCGATAACCACCAACAGTTCGATCAGGGTGAAACCCTTGCGAGAAGAAGCTTTAGCCATTGTGACGATGTCTCCAAACATTTTTTGGCGTGAGCAAAAAGGCGTTGCCAGAACATCTGACAACAAAAAATACTGAAACAGAAAAAAACACTGAAACAGAAACGAAACCAGAAACAAACTCATCAATCAGTTCTGCTTGACCAGAGCATCTCGATTGATGTCAGAGCGTTTTTTAAGAAAACTTAGTTGGTCAGAAAATTGACATTTCAGGAATCAACTCTCGTTGATTTAGAACCTTGAAATCCTGTGGCATTTGCTGCCGATAGTGAGAGTAAACTGGATGACTGTGTTGTTATGATGAAGCCAGTTTGAAAAGAGTGTTAATCTCATTCTTATTTTGAAAATCCTTAAATTGCCTGAGAAACAATCGCTCGCGAACTTGTTAAGAACCGTCTTCGATCAGGTCAATCGAGAACATGCCCTTGGTGCTGCGTTGTATTTCAATCCTCAACTGTGAGGTTGTTGTGTGTGCAATATGAAGATTCGATAAAGATCGCGGCATTGAAGAGGATTCCCTGTGGATTGGTTTTTTGTCCAAGATTTTCAGCCGGTTCCAATTGGCTCCATTTACCTGCTTGAGGGTGATGAAGCCCATCATTTGGCCCGCGTGCTGCGTGTCAAACCGGGAGAGAAAACGCAACTTTTTGACGGAATTGGAAATCTGGCAGCCGGGGAAGTGGTGCATGTTCGTAAAACTCAGGTCGAAATTCTTATTGAGGATAAACAGTACGTGCCGCCGCCAGCCTTGCAGGTGAGGGTGGCGGTGAGTTTTCCCAAAGGAGACCGCCTCCACTGGATGATGGAAAAGTTGACGGAACTAGGCGTCGACCGTGTGGTTCCGTTGACCTGCCAGCGTAGTGTTGCGGAAGCGGGAGCCCATAAGCGCGATCGACTGGAAAAACAGGTCATCGCGGCATGTAAACAGTCACAGCGCGCCTGGCTGCTCCAGATCGATCCTCCCCAGTTATTGACAGAATTCCTGCTCAAAGGAGGCGATTGGGCCATGGATCCGGGATATTTTTTGGACCCTGCCGCGGATACGCCGCTGGGGGTGGCTGGGCGAGTTGAATCCAGGCCTCGAACGATCACAGTTTTCATAGGACCTGAGGGGGGCTGGACTGATGAAGAGCGACAACTGGCCCAGGCTTCTGGAGTCAATTCGGCTCGCCTGGCCACTCCGATCCTGCGGATTGAAACAGCAGCGATTGCATCTGCGACCCTCGTGAAACACCAGATCGCGCTCTGGAAAACGCTTGACGACGAATAACGACACCCGCTTGTTGTCAACTTGATTTCCGCAACGGAATTATGTTCTAATTGTACGTATTCAAGCGGTGATCAATCGATGAGCCTCTGCTCAAAGGAGACGAAATTGACGAAACGGACCTGTCGCTGGAATGATGTCAGT
>JBGSVC010000299.1:0-4096 GCA_041753175.1 Planctomycetaceae bacterium | reverse complement strand
GACGAAGACAACCTCTACCTCGATCCTCATATCGATGCTGTCATCATCACCACCCGTCACGATCAACACGCCTCGCAAATCCTTAAAGCCATCGCCCAGGGCAAGCATGTCTTCGTTGAAAAACCACTCTGCTTAACACCTGAAGAACTGATTGAAATCGAAACCGCCCTCCAGCATGCTCCTCGCGAACTGACGTTGATGGTCGGTTTTAACAGGCGTTTCGCGCCCGCCACGATTGCCGTTAAAAAATTCTTCGCCACCACACAGCAACCACTCACTGTCCAGATCCGCATGAACGCCGGACCTATCGACGCATCCCATTGGACTCAAGACTCCCTGGTCGGCGGCGGACGAATCATTGGAGAAGCCTGTCACGCTATCGATCTGGCGACCTACATGACCGGATCTGTGCCCTTGAAAGTCTACGCTGAATCCATCGGCTCAAGACAAGGACAAGAACCCATCACCAGCGATCAGGCGTTTTTGACCATCCGCCACGAAAACGGTTCCATTTCCAGCATCTCGTATCTGGCCGGCGGTGATAAAGCGTTTGAAAAAGAACGAATTGAAATCATTGGCGGAGGCAAAGTCGCACTCATCGAAGATTTCAGCCTCGCCTATGCGATCGCCGAAGGTAAAAAAGTTCCTCTCTACAAAGGTGCCCAGGACAAAGGTCATCAGGCTGAACTCAATGCCTGGATCGATGCCATCCTTAGAGGTCAACCTGCGCCGATCTCGTGGCAGGAACTCGCCACCACGACCTGGGCCACGTTCCTTGCTGAACGCAGTCTTCAGGAAGGACTCCCATTCGAAATTCCAACCGTGCAGCCCCCGACGTCTGCCGACTATCCTTTCCGACTTGTCGGCTAGCAGCCTAAAGACAGGTCAGTTTCGCGACTGATAGAAGCGAGCGCCGTTGATCACCGACTCCCGATGTGCATTGTCTGCTTCTTCGCTGCAAAACCAAGCATGGAAATGCTCAATGAAAGTTCCCTCACTCACACAACTCCGGCGGACACTAAACACCTTGGGGCATCTTAAGCCCTCTCAAATCGGGTTTCGACTTCTCCGCATGGCTCAATCCAGATTCTCCGCCCTTGATCCACTGCCGGGTCGTTCTTCCTTCAACATCCATGAATTTGATTTTGACACTCTGCCCGCCACGCCATCTGTTCTTATGCCGTTGTCGGATCAACTTCAATTCCTGTCCTCTCTGCAGCGTGGGGACTTTACTCACCTCGCTCATACAAAGTCCATCGGCTATGAACAGCCCGACTGGCATCTGGGAGACATCAAGGCCGACCGTCTCTGGGTTGTCACGCTTCATTATCAACACTGGGCCGTGGAACTGGCCCAGATCATCGCCCACACGGAGCGCCAAGCCCATCAAAAATCGGCAACCGAGTTGCTTGTGCATTACACAACCGATTGGCTGAAACACTGCGATATCTCTCAATCAGCCGCCCGCCCTCTGGCGTGGAACTCCTATGCCATTGCCACACGTTTGGTCAGTTGGGGGCGAGTGCTTGCACTGTGTGGCCACCAACTCAATGAGTCTCATCCCCAGTTTTTGAATACTCTTTTGGAGAGCCTCTTTCGGCAAGCGAGTTGGCTCGCCCGACATCTCGAATGGGATCTCCGCGGCAACCATATGATGCGTGACCTCGTCGGGCTCGCCTGGGCAGCCAGAATGTTTCACAAACATCGCGATCATCACCATGTTTACCAATGGCAGAAACTCATTGAAAAACATCTTCCCTCTCAGCTTAACGAACAAATTCTCCCAGACGGCGGACACTACGAACGCAGCCCGATGTACCACCTCCAGATGATGCATGACCTGATGGATCTGCTCGATGTGATCTCTCCCGGGCCCCTTTCTCAACAACTCCTGGGCAAACTCGAACTCATGTCCTCCTGTGCTCTCATCACGCGTCATCCCGATCAACAAATCCCACTACTCAATGATGCGTCACTACACAGCGAATATGATGCCCCCTCGACGTTGCTTCGTTCCCAGCGTTACCTGGGTACTTATGAAACCGATCTTCCATTGGGCACGCATCAGCTGTCTTCGACCGGCTGGATCATTCACCACGACGAACATTGGTCCGTCATTTTTGATACGGCACCTCTTGGCCCCAGCTTTCAGCCCGGACACAGCCACGCCGATTCACTCACCCTCGAAGCCTCCTTCGCCGGGAAACGCCTCTTTGTTGATCCGGGCACCTTCTGCTACGACCATGATCCCACGCGTCAATACGATCGCAGCACTGCCGCCCACAATACGGTCTGCATCGACAACGCCAATTCCTCGGATGTGTGGCATATTTTTCGTCTGGCCAGTCGTGCTGTCACCAAAGACATCGACCTGACCAGCTTTGACAACGGTTTTGAAGCGACCGCCTCCAACGATGGTTACAAGCGACTTGACCCGTCTCTCCTCCACCAGCGACGCCTCGTCCTCACCGATCAGCAACTCCTCATCATCGACCACCTCACGGGCCAGAATCATCATGACGTTCAAGGGGGATTCCTGCTGGCTCCCGAATGGACCGCGACCCAGGAACCACTGGGTTGGACACTCTCCCACCCGAAACTTGAACAGCAACTCACTATAAGAATCGTCTGTGATCGCGATCTTCATCTCGACATCCAGCCGGCAGATTACCACCCTGGTTTCGGGGTCGTGCTTCCTACGACCCGGCTCGTCTGGAACTATACCGGTTGCATGCCTGTGACGGTCAAACTGACCTGCCAGCCAGCGCATGCTCCAAGACAATCCCCTCACTTCACGCGCATGCAACAGAGCAGTTCATCATCGCAATCTCATCGGCAACTATCGAGTCGTGACCCCAAATCACGAGAGTCAGCAGATCTTGCCGAAGGGACGATTTCCAGGTGAAACGGATCCCTATGTTTTGCCCGGCGATCAGCATTTCATCACAACTTTTAGACAGCCAGCGACGTGTCTATGTTCAATTCTATTCACCTATCAGCAGCTTGAACCATGCATATTCTTTTTCTGACACACTACTTTCCTCCGGAAGTCAATGCCCCGGCAACGCGGACTCATGCCCATGCAAAACGCTGGGTCGAAGCCGGTCATCGAGTTACTGTGATCACGTGTGCTCCCAACTGTCCGACAGGTGTCGTCTTTGATGGCTATCAAAACAAATTCCTGCAACGTGAAACCATCGATGGCATCGACGTCATTCGCGTCTGGACCTACCTTGCGGCAAACAAGGGATTCCTCAAACGCATCGCCAATTTTCTTACGTATATGCTGATGGCGATCTATCGCGCATTTTGGATCAAAAATGTCGACGTGATCGTTGCGACCTCTCCCCAGTTTTTCTGCGGATGGGCGGGCGTGATTTCCAAATGGCTCCTGCGAAAACCGTTCGTCCTTGAAATTAGAGATATCTGGCCCGAATCGATCGTCGCTGTCGACGCCATGAAACGCTCCACGCTCATCGTGGTTCTGGAATGGCTTGAGCGACTGATGTATCGTCAGGCTGATACGATTGTCACCGTCGGCCAGGGCTATCGCCGACAGCTTTGGCTGCGGGAAGTCCCTGACCAGAAAATTCATGTCATTCCTAACGGCTACGACTTCGCCACCCTTTCATCTTCATCGCCGAAAACTGCGTTACAAACGGCAGGTCGCTTTCGTTGTTCTTATGTCGGAACCATCGGCATGGCGCATGGTTTGGAAGTCATTCTGAAGGCGGCTCGACTGTTGAAAGATCAAGGTCACGACGAGATTGAATTCCACATCGCCGGCGAAGGTGCGGCCAAAGCTGAACTCCAGTTGCAATCACAACAACAGCAACTTGATAACATCCACTTTCATGGACTCCTCTCCAAAACGGATGTCGCCGAATTGATCAGCTCCAGCCATGCCAGTCTCGTCCACCTGCGTGGCACGGAACTCTTTTCTACGGTTGTCCCCTCCAAAATCTTTGAGATCATGGCTGCACAAACCCCCATCATCATGGGGGTGCGCGGTGATGCCTGTCAGATTGTGCTCGACGCTCACGCCGGACTTGAAATGACACCCGACGATCCAGCCTCACTTCTGTCAGCCATCCAC